>JADGQU010000081.1 GCA_017881545.1 Gemmatimonadaceae bacterium | reverse complement strand
CTTCGCCGTGGAGCTGCGCTTCCCAGCATCCCTCGATGTCGATCACGGCGAGCGCATCGTGCAGCGAGCGGAAGCTCACCCGCCCCCATCCGGCTGCCTGAAAAAACTCCGCCGCGCGCGCCGAGAACTCGTCGACCGGAAGATCTTCCGCCTTCTTCGAGCCGCGGTCGCCGAGCCAGGTCTCGAACGCGTCGAAGAGCGAGGCCGCGCCCGCGTACCCCGCTTCGCGAAGCGCATCGGGGCCACCACCGCTGGCGCCGGCCACGCGCAGGCGAAGATCGCGCAGCGTGCGCTGCGACAGGCCGATCAATTCGGGGGCTTCAGTAGTTGGCATTCGAAGTTAGGACGATCTCACGCGAGAGATGTTGCTGGAGAATTGATCAGGCGCAAGAGCTTGGCCTCATCGATTACAGTGACGCCGAGCGATTGTGCCTTTTCGAGTTTGCTTCCGGCTTCCTCGCCGGCGAGCAGGAAATCTGTCGACTTTGAGACGGATCCGGTCACCCGCCCACCCGCGGCTTCGATCATCGCTGTCGCTTTCGATCTGCTCAAGGTCGGCAGGGTACCGGTGATCACGAGAGTCATCCCGGCGAGCGGCCCGCCCGCCACCACCGCGCGCGGCTCCGTGAGATTTACGCCGAGCGATCTCAGTTTTTCGACGAGCGTGCGGCCGGCGGGATCGGAGAAATATGCCACGACGCCGTTCGCAATCGTCGCCCCGATGCCGTGCACGTTGAGAATGTCATCGGCCGACGCCGACATAATTGCGTCGAGCGTTCCAAAATGCTGCGCCAGGAGCTGCGCGGCGATCGATCCCACGTGCCGGATTCCCAGCGCGTGCAGCAGTCGCTGGAGCGGCTGTGATTTCGACGTCTCGATCGCCGCGATCAGCGAGTCTGCGCCCTTGTCGGCGTAGCCCTCGAGCCCGAGCAGCTGCTCGCGTGTGAGCGCGTAGATATCTCCGGGGTCGCGCACCAGCCCCGCCTCGACGAGCTGGTGAATGCGGGCGTAGGACAGCCCGCGGATGTCCATCGCGCCGCGCGACGTGAAATGCACCAGGCCTTCGAGCTGCCGCCCCGGACACGCGATGTTCGGGCAATAGATCGCGGCCTCATCTTCCTCGCGCGTCGCCGGCGTTCCACACACGGGGCAGTTCTTCGGCATCCGCCACGGCACCTCGCTGCCGGTACGCCTCTCGGGGATCGGCGCGATGATCTGCGGAATGACCTCGCCCGCTCTCTTCACCTGCACCCAATCGCCCTCCCGCAGATCCTTGGCGATTATCAGGTCCTCGTTGTGGAGCGTCGCCAGCTTCACGATCACGCCGCCGATCTCCACCGGCTCGAGCTCCGCGTACGGATTCAATGCGCCGGTTCGGCCCACGTTCACCTTTATCGCGAGCAGCTTCGTCTCGGCGATGTCCGGTGCGAACTTGCGCGCGATCGCCCAGCGCGGCTCTCGTCCGCCGATGACGCCCAGCTCCTCCTGAAGACGGAGGGAATCAACTTTGACCACTCCGCCGTCGATCGCGAAATTCAGGTCGCTGCGTATCTTGTGCTCGAGGTCGTACGCCCACTTCTCGACCTCGGCCAGCGTCTTCGCGCGCTTCCTGTGCGGCGCCACGGGAACGCCCCAGTCCTCCAGCGCGTCGAGCAGCTCTGTCTGCGTCTCGAAGGGCAGATCCTCTCCGTCGGGCACGGCGACAGAATACCCAAAGAATCGGAGTGGCCGGGACGCGGTGATCGCGGGATCGAGCTGCCTGAGACTTCCAGCCGCAGCGTTACGCGGATTTGCGAACAGGGAATCGCCCGCGCGCGCGCGCGCCTCGTTCATCTCCTCGAAGCGCTTGAACGGGAAATAGATCTCGCCGCGAACTTCGATGCGTCCCTTCGGCGCGTTCTCGCGCAGTCGCAGGGGAACGTCGCGCACAGTCCGAAGGTTCACCGTCACGTCTTCGCCAATGGCGCCGTTGCCACGCGTCGCGCCCTTCACTAGAACCCGATCTTCATAAGTAAGGGCGACAGCGGTGCCGTCAATCTTGAGCTCCGCGGTGTAGCCCGAGCGGGCGACGTCGTCGCCCGCAATCCGCACCAGTCGCTCTTCCCACGCGCGCAGCTCATCGTCGTCAAACGCGTTCGCCAGCGAGAGCATCGGCCGCATGTGTTCGTGCTTGGAGAGCTGGCTCTGAACCTCGGCGCCCACGCGCAGGGTGGGCGAATCCGGGGTGACGGACTCCGGAAACTCTTTCTCCAGTTCCTGCAGCTCCCGAAAGAGCTTGTCGTATTGGGCGTCCGGAATCGTCGGACGGTCGAGAACGTAGTAGTCGTGGGACGCGCGGGTGAGCAGAGCCCGCAGCTCGGCGGCGCGCTTAAGCCTGGGCTCGTCGGCCTTCTGCCGGATCCCGGGTTTCTCCGGTCGCGACTGGGAAGGCGTCCGTTCCTCCGCTGCTTGTGCCTTGCTGGGCCGGCTTTTCGCCATTCGACGAGTCGTTTCCTTTGCTCTCGGTATGTGCGTTGTATTCAGCGCTGTCGAAGCGCACCACGCGGTTGCGCCCGGTCTCCTTCGCCACATAGAGGGCTTCGTCCGCCGCTTTCAATAGCGCTTCCTGGTCCTTCACGCGTGGATGGGGCGAGGCCGCCACGCCGCAGCTGATCGTCCGGCGAAGCGTCCCGCCAGTGTATGAAAATGTATGGCCCTCCACCTTCTCCCGCAGCCGCTCCGCGAAGGTGACCGCGGCATCGAGCACGGTACCTGGCAGAATGAGGAGGAACTCCTCTCCGCCGTAGCGCCCAACGCGGTCGATCTCCCGCGCCTCGTCCTTCAGGAGCTTCGCTACTTCCTTGAGCACCGAGTCCCCGGCCTGGTGGCCGAATTGGTCGTTCACGCTCTTGAACTTGTCGATGTCACACATGATGAGCGCGACTGGCTCGTGAAGCCGCGCCGAATGCTGCCACATCTCGTTCAGCCGCGTTTCCAGGCAGCGCCGGTTGTCGATCTCGGTTAATCCGTCGGTGAGGGAAATCCTCGTCAGCTTGTCGTTCGCCTCCGACAGCTCTTTTTCCCGGTCCCTCAGCGCCGTCTCGAGCTTCTTGATCCGAAGGAGCGCGGTAACCCTCGCCTCGAGCTCGGCGAAGTTGATCGGCTTGGTGATGTAGTCGTCGGCACCCGCGCCCAGCCCCTCGACCTTGTTCTCGGTCGAGTCGAGCGCCGTCTGCATGATCACCGGAATGAAGGGAAGATCCTTGTTGGCCTTCAGCCGGCGGACGACTTCCATCCCGTCCATCTTCGGCATCATCACGTCGAGCAGAATGAGGTCCGGGTTGATGGACTCCACCTGATCGAGCGCCGCCTGACCGTCGCTGGCACCGAATACCTGGTACCCGCGCGCCTCCAGCCGAGCGCGGAGGAGCTCGATGTTGTCCTCGTGATCGTCTACGACAAGAATCCGCTTCTTTTCCTTATGCTCCATTATTCTTGCCGAGGAATCTCTGCACCTCCGCGACTACGGCTCGCGGCTCACAGGGCTTCGCCAGGTATCCATCGCAACCGACCTCCATCGCCTTCTCGCGATCGGACGCGAGCGCGTGCGCGGTGAGCGCGATGATCGGGATCATCTTCGTAGCAGGATCGTGCTTCAACACCTGGGTCGCCTCCCAGCCGTCGATAATCGGGATGGAGATGTCCATTAGGATCAGGTCAGGCTTTTCTGACCGGGCCTTTGCTATGCCTTCCTCACCATTCAGGGCTTCGGTTACTTCGTATCCGAAGTGCTTCAGGATGGTGGAATAGACGATACGATTGTCCTCGTTGTCTTCCACCAATAATACCATTTTACCTGAAATGCTCATTCAGTATCCTCGCACGTCTATTGCTAGACCGGATGTTCAGGGCAAATTTCTTACCATCCCCCTGAGCCAGGCTCCTATGTTTAATTCTCCCAGCCCGCCCAGACCGGCCTCGTCGGTGCCCAAAGCGCCGCCGCCCGGCTCGATTCCCCAGCCCAAAAGGGATGGTCTCCCCCACGAAACCGTTCCGGATTGGAACAACATCGGTCTGTTTTCGGCCGGTATCGCTCTCGGAGCAATTCTGGGCGCGAGCATCGCGCTCCTCTGGGCACCCGCGAGCGGAGACGAGACGCGCCAACGGATAGGGCGCCGCGTCCGGAAGCTGCGGGGTGACGACGATGTGTGGGACGAGCTCGCCGAAGAGCTGGAGCTCGCCGCCAGCGAAGAGGAGGAAGAAGAGGAAGAGGAGGGGGTGGACGCCGCGCTGAAGACCTAGCCGGCCCTGATCCCCGCGTCTGCCTCCGCCTTGAACTGGCGGTCATTGTAGTCCCGGTTCGGCAGCTTCATCACTGCTTCGAACTCGGCGCGCGCCTTGGCCTTGTCGCCCATGTCCCGGTAGACTCCGCCCAGGTCGAGGTGGTGAATGATCCGGTCAGGCTCAGCGGCAACCGATTCCTCCATGTAGCGCTTCGCTTCCGGCCAGCTGGCGGACCCGAATATCTGTCCCCCGAGAAAATTCTTCGCCATCATGCGGGTAAAGCCGCCCAGTCGCATCACCTCGGCGTTCCACATCCCCATGACGTGAAGGCAGCCGGCCTGCTTGGGGTCGATCTTGAGGCACTCCAGGGCGTGGATTCGGACGTCCTTGGCGTACTTGATCCGCGCCTTCGGCCCTTGGCTGAGCGCGTTCTTCCCCAAGGAGCGGGCAAGATTGAAATGGCCCTCGGCGTCGCCGGGATTGGCCGCGACGGCCCGCCGCGCGTACAGCTCGGCGTTCCTGTAGTAAAGGCCGCGCTTCTCCTCATTGCGCTCGTACGACCCGAGATCAACCGCCGATCTCGATGCCTTCCAAAGCGCCTCGTAGTTGTTGGGGTCCAGCTTGATTGCTTCCTCATAGTGCTGCAAAGCAGCGGGAGCGTTCATGGCGACGTATTCTTTGTCGCCAAGCGCAGTGTGGTCGGCTGCCGTCTGGGCGCCCGCCATCGAGGCGGCGAGCAGCATTCCTGCAGACAGGTACTGAAGAGCGCGCATGTGAACTCCGATTGCGAGGTGATGTTGACGGTAACAAGTACCCCGGCTGAGCCTAAATGATCGTACCACGCCTGATCGAACGCAAACGGAACGGCGCTCAGCTGGAGCCGGAGGAGATTCGGGAGCTGGTGCTCGCGTACGCCGAGGATCGGGTACCCGACTATCAGATGGCCGCGCTGCTGATGGCGATCTACTTCCGGGGTCTCGACCGCGGCGAGATGAACGCTCTGATGGATGCGATGCTCGAGAGCGGAAAACGGCTCGACCTTTCCCGTCTGCCTTTGGCGCGCATCGACAAGCATTCGACGGGTGGCGTCGGAGACAAGACATCGCTCATTCTCGCGCCGCTCATCGCTTCACTGGGAGTCGCGGTGCCAATGATGTCGGGCCGCGGACTCGGGCACACGGGAGGCACGCTCGACAAGCTGGAGGCGATCCCGGGCTTCACCACGGCGCTCTCTCTCGCAGAGGCGGAAAAGCAGATCGCGAGAATCGGTTGCGCGATGCTGAGCCAGACGGACGAGATCGTTCCCGCGGACCGGAAGCTGTACGCGTTGCGCGACGCTACCGCGACGGTGGAGGTGATCCAGCTCATCGCGGCGAGCATCATGAGCAAGAAGATCTCGGAGGACCTGACCGGGCTCGTGCTCGACGTCAAGCGCGGCTCGGGATCCTTCCTGCCCAAGCTCGAGGACGAGGTGGAGCTGGCGAAGGCAATGATTGATCTCGGATCAGCACATGGATGCCCAGTGGTCGCGCTTCTTACCGCGATGGACAGGCCGCTCGGCCACGCCTGTGGCAACTCCCTCGAGGTCGCCGAGGCGATCGAGGTCCTGAAGGGCTCCGGCCCCGCCGACCTGATCGAGGTGACGATGGCCCTTGGGGCGGAGATGCTCGTCCTCGGCGCCGTCGCCGCAACGCTGGAGGGAGCGCGAACGCTGATGCTCGACGCGATCAATTCGGGAAACGCGCTCCTGAAGTTCGAGGAGATCATTTCCGCCCAGGGCGGCGACACTGGAGTGCTGCGCGATCCGACGCGGCTGCCGTACGCGCCGCAAAAGGAAGACTTCGTCGCGAAGAGAGAGGGGATCGTGAAGGAAGTGGATCCGCGCGAGATCGGCTACGGAGTCATCGCGCTCGGAGGCGGCCGCCGGAACATGGAGGACGAAGTCGATCCTTCAGTCGGATTCGTGATTGCGGCGAAGCCGGGGAATCATGTGGCCAAGGGTCAGTCGCTGGCGACGATCCACGCGCGCAGCAGCGATGATCTGGCGGTGGCAAGGTCGGTCCTCGAGAGCGCGATCGTGATCGGTGATGCCGCGGAGCCGCCGCTGCCGCTAGTGTCCCACCGCGTCAGCGCGCGCGGCGTCGAGCAGTTCGCGTAGCGACGCCTCAGGCGATGATTTTGGCGGGCCGCTCGATAATGTCGAACACGAATCCGAACGGATCCTCGAAATACGGCACCGGCTGTTCGCCCGCGAATCTCAGCGTGCACCCGGCCGCCTCGAGAAACTGACGCGCCTCGCGGTAATCGTCGACATCGAACGAAGGGATGTACGAGATGGGGCTCGACGTATCGCGATTGACGTACAGTCGCAGCTCCCCGGTGTCGAACTCGAGCTGGTCGAGCGTCCGTCGCACCAGCCTGAATCCAAGCAGCTTGCCGTAAAACGCTTCTGCACGCTCGAGATCGCTCACGTGGATCGCGATTTCCTTATTAGAGCGGAGCTGGACGTGGGTCGCTATGTCGGTCGGCATAAACAGTCGGGGAAGATTTGTCCCGCCTCTTCTTTAATGTTGGGGCCGTGACGCGAAGACGCAATCGTTAGTCATCCTCGAGCTTCGCAAGAAGTTTCTTCGGAGCGGTCATGCGGTATCCGTCTCGAAACAGGTCGAGCAGCCCCTCCCAGTCGACCTCCCCGTCCAGCCAGACTCCGATCCATCCGCCGGGTCCGACGTAAGGGGGCGAAAAAAAGCGATCGGGCGCAGCGCCGATCATCAAACTTTGGTTTATCGGTTTTGCCTTGCACCATACGGCATTCCGCCCAGCGCCGTGATGAGTGTTCGCGTGCGCGTACATCGCGAAGACCTTGTTCTTCACGCGAAAGGTCGACGTGCCCCAGGCCTCGACCTCGTGGGCTTCGGGGAGGGAAAGGGCCAGCTTTCGCACACGGGGCAGGGGATTGCGCGGCATGCCTCAATGCTGTCGCCAGAACTTCAAAAAATCCAGAAAGAGCGGCAGCTAGCCGTCCTGCCTCGCGGCCTCTTCGGCCTGCTCGATGTGGCGGTGCTGGTGCCGGGCGACGATCACCAACGCTGAGTACGCGTTGTATTTCATCCGCCCGCCGAAGGGCGATACTATTTTGACTTCGTCGAGAGGAAGTCCGTCCGCAGATCGTATCAGCGTGATGAGATCGGCCTGCAACCGTACGAACTCGGAGAGGAGCTGGCTGCTGGACTGACCGCCTTTGGGGACGAATGACGGCGTGGTCTTGATGCGAACGAGCTTGAAGTTGCCGAGATGACGCATCGGGCCGATCATCAGCGACATGAACCAGCCGAGCGAGTCGCGCTGGTAGTGTTTCCGCGGAGCACCGCCGATCTCGCGAGCTTGAGCGGTAGCATCGCGCAGCGGTGGCAGGTACGCGCGCGATGTCAGGTTGAGATGCTCCACGCATCCGGCCGCCGACCATTGATCAGGGCCCGGCCGCTTGCTCCAGTCTTTTTCCGGCAGCTTGTCGGTGAGCGACCGCAGCTTAGACTGGGCAGACTCGAGCGACTCCACAACCTCGGCAAGTTGCTCCTGCACTATTGCCTCTACCTAGCGAAAGCGCGGCGTGGACGGGGCAAGGACGAGGGTACTCCCCGTTACCCGGAACTGCGCGCTGAGCTCGGCATCCGAGTTCGTGCCGGCGAATACCGTGAACGTCCCGGGCTCGACGACGCGCCGCATCTGGCTGTCATACAACGCCAGCGCGTCGGGGCCAGTCCTGAACGTGACGGTGCGCGTTTCACCCGGCTGCAACGTTATTCGCCGAAACGCCTTGAGCGCCCTTACCGGCTCGGCCACGCTTGCGACATCGTCGCGGATGTAGAGCTGGACGACTTCGTCCCCGGCGCGCTCGCCGGTGTTTTTCACGTCGACGGACACGACCATTGAATCGCGGGCGCGAATCGTCGGCGCGGACAATCTGAGATTCGTGTAGGTGAAGGTCGTGTAGCTAAGTCCGTACCCGAACGGGAACAACGGCGTCCACGGAAGGTCGAGGTACTTCGATGTGTAGTGGTTCGCCGAGTCGGCCGGACGCCCGGTGCTCCGGTGATTGTAGTAGATCGGGATCTGGCCGGTTGCGCGTGGGAAGGTGACTGGAAGCTTGCCGCCGGGGTTGTAGTCACCGAACAACACGTCCGCGACTGCGTTGCCATGCTGGCTGCCGAGGAACCAGCTCTCGACCAGCGCCGGCGCCGCGCTCGCGAGCTCGGGAACCGCGA
>JADGQU010000006.1 GCA_017881545.1 Gemmatimonadaceae bacterium | reverse complement strand
CTCTTGCTGTACACCCCAGGCTCGCCGCCCAGAGCATCGACGCACATTCCGGAATCGTCGCCAAAGGTGGGAAGGCCGCCCGAGAGCTCAAAGAAATGCCGCGCCTTGGCGAGCGCGTTTTCCTCGAAGGTGTCGAACTGTTCGAGATCGTTCTCCTTCTCGCCTTCAGGAATTCCCAGCGTCGAGACATCGACCGCGTCTAATCCGAACTCCGAAAAAATCTCCCGCAGCTCGCGCAGCTTCCCTTCGCTGCGCGTTGCCAGAAGAAAGCGCCTGCCGCTCACTCCGATAGCGCTGTTGTTTGCGCGGCATCCAGGGAACGAATGCCGGAGATCGCCAACTCGAGAAGCTGGTCGAGCTGCGCGCGATCGAACGTGCCGTGCTCGCCCGTCCCCTGCACTTCCACGAATTTGCCCTCGCTGCTCATCACCACGTTCATGTCGACTTCCGCCCTCACATCCTCCTCGTAGTCGAGATCGAGTCGAGGCTCCCCGTCGATCACGCCGACGCTGACCGCGGCCACGCGTCGCTTGACCGGTGTTTGGACGAGCTTGCCGGTCTCCACCATCCAGTCGAACGCGTCGACGATCGCGACCGATGCGCCAGTGATTGCGGCGGTACGGGTTCCTCCATCGGCAACGAGGACATCGCAATCGAGCTTCACCGTGAACTCTCCAAACTTGAAATCGTCGAGCATGGCGCGGACGCTACGGCCGATCAGTCGTTGGATCTCCTGCGTGCGCCCTCCCAGCTGCGCTCTCTCGCGTGTCGTTCGCGTCCGGGTCGCGCGCGGTAGCATTGCGTACTCGGCGGTGAGCCAACCTTCGCCACTCCCCCGCTTCCAGCCCGGGACTCCGTCCTCGACCGACGCCGTGCACAGCACGCGTGTCGCGCCGAACTCTATGAGACACGAGCCTTCGGCGTACGGCGCAATCTCCCGCTCGAACGTGATCGGCCTTAGCTCGTCCAGACCGCGTCCAACCCGCTCCGCTTTACCTTTTTTCACTGAGCTTCCGTTTACCTGTTCTCACTGAGTTTTCGAATGATGGCCGTGGTCGAGTGGCCGGGAGTGAGTGGCACTACCACGACGCGTCCTCCCCAGCTCTTTACTTCTGTTGCGCCGACGATGGTGTCTTCCGCATAGTCGCCGCCTTTTACGATCACGTCGGGCTTGAGATGCCTGACGAGATTGAGAGGCGTGTCCTCCGGAAAAATTACGACGAGATCGACGCATTCGAGCGCCGCCAACACGTACGCGCGCTCGGCATCGCTGCGCACTGGGCGGGTCGGACCCTTGAGGCGGCGCACTGACTCATCGCTGTTGAGCCCCACGATGAGAGCGTCAGCGGTTTCACGCGCGGCCGTCAGGATGTCGATGTGACCAGGATGGAGGAGATCAAAAACACCGTTGGTGAATGCTACCCGACCCTTCCTTCCAGCTTTCCACCGCTCGGCCTCTGCCCATGTCGCAATCTTTGCAGCGGGATCGCGAGGCTTCAGGGTCTGCTCATCACGGAAGGGTGGAAATGGATGACTCGCTGTTTATTCATCGGAAGCCTTATGATCTCATCGTAGTCACTCGATATCGTGACTGCGGTCGGCGTGCGCTCGATGCTGATCAACTCCGCACCCGGGGGAAGCTGGAGAGTGTCAGCCAGCAGCGACAGGCGCTTGGTGATCTGATCGTCGGTCCTATCGGTTGAAAATCTCGCCTCCGACCCCATCGCATCCTTGAACTGATAGTAACGAAAATAGGCACTGCCGAAATCGACGGCGAAATAGGCCGCCACCGCGAGAACAAGTAGGGGGAGCAGGCAACCGATCCGGCTCTCACCGCGGCGATTTACCACTGCGACTGCGCCCCTTCAATGAGGGTGTTCACGATCCGGTCGATCGCCACTTTTCTGCCGTTGTTCTCACCGCGCTCCTCGTACTGTCCCTCAGCGAGCAAGCCCTTGCGCTGCCAGAGGGTTTTGCCGCTCACCTGATCGATCATCTCGATGTCGACGACGAGCTGCAAGAGGCGCTTCGCTGTCGTCGTTTGTCTGTTGTCGGCGCTGAAGCCGATGGGAATATCGGTCTCGTACCGCTGGATCGTGCCGCGGATGATCGCGCTCGCCTTGGCCTCGGACGCGTCGCGCAACCCGAGCCGGTCGTGAAGCTGGGTGCGGAGAGCATCGGAAAGCTGGCGTGGCAGTTCTGGTGTTGCCGTCTGGTTTTCGAAAGGAACGATCGCAACCGTCCTTATGTGGGAGGGGAGCCCGCCTCCCGTAAAACCGTACGGAATGCAGGCAGTCAGCGCAACCAGAACAACACTATAAGCTCCAAATCGATGCATCGAAAGATCCAGGTTGGTCTCGGAGAAATGTCAGCTCGAGCCGACGCCTTGCTCCAGGCGCCTCATAGACGAGGATTCCATCGGCCTGGCGCGTGAGACTCTCGGTGATTTTCCCGCCAGAGATGTGTTGGAGCTCAACCAGCGTGTCGCCACGAATGCCCACTCGCCACTCGACGGGACGTCCGACGTCGGCGCGAAGCACGTCGCCATCAATTCGAACAGTCGTGTCGGGAAGAGGTGGAATCGCGAGGCGGCCAAGTGCGGCCCACATCATCGAAGATGGTGGAATGTAGCGGCGCGCGAGATCGGCGTGTGGAGATCGCAGCGAGTCACCGATGAGCACGGCCGCCCCTGCTCCCAACCCTCCACCAAGGAAGAAGTCGAGTCGCGCGCTGTCCGGAGCGGCAGTACGTACGGCACCATCACCGCGGGCGGCAATCTCCCCTTCCTGGTATTCCCATTTAAAGACGAGGTGGCGATGCCCGGATTCCAGCGACAGCGCCGGAAGCGACCGATCCGGCGCCGGCACTCCCTTTAGCGGAGCGGCGCTCGGTACACAGCCAACCGCGAACGCAAATATGAAGGAGGTGATTATGGTGGATCTCATCGTCGGAAAGGCAAGCCGTTTCATTTTGGATCGACGCTCGTGATCAGATCGCCCTGGACGAGCTTGTCCAACACGTCGTATCCGCGAATCACTCTCCCGAACACCGTGTAGTGACCGTCGAGGTGAGGCTGCGGCGAGTGAGTTATGAAATACTGGCTGCCGCCCGTATCTGGTCCGGAGAGCGCCATGCCGACCGCCCCGCGCTCGTAGCGGCGGCGATTCATCTCGTCACGTATCGCGTAGCCGGGACCGCCGTTTCCATCATCTCGCGGGTCGCCATCCTGGGCAACGAAGTTCGGAACCACCCGGTGAAAGCGCGTATTGCGATAGTATCCAGACCGCGCAAGGTTGAGAAAGTTCCAGACGGTGATGGGAGCATCGGTACCGAACAGCTCGAGACGGATGGGCCCGCGCACTGTGTTGATCGTGGCGTTCACCGTCTTTCCGGCGTACGCCGGCATCACGATGGTGCGCACCACTCCTTCGTACCATCCGATCGCCCTTGGGGTGGGCACAACACTTCCCCACTTCGACCACACCGGGATCGCTTTCCCCGCGGTGCGCTCGAGTGGATCTGCCGGCACCGGCGTGCCGGCAAGCTGAGCGCGCCACGTTGGGGTGAGCGAGGTGCTGTCCCTTTTCCAGAGGGCGCCGATGTACTGTATCGCGGCAAGCCTCGCGTCGTTCGCCGAATCACGACCTGCCAGGTTGTAGCTGGAAAGGACCGCCCCGAGGTCCATGACGGACGGCCGATCGGCGAGCGTGCCGATAACCGTGGCGCGGACGTAGAAATCGGGGTCCTTGAGACCATTCACGATGAGCGCGTGCACGCTGTCCTCGAGCGCCATCGTCGCAGGCGGAGCCAACGCGGCATACGCGGCTTCGCGGACTCTGGGATCCGGATCGCGCGTCAGCGGCGCCGCGCGCAAGATCGTGAATGCCCGATCGAGCGTGTCACCGTCCGCAGAAGCAACCGCTGCCCTGAGCCGCCAGTCGGGACTCGTCGCCCACTGACCCAGCTGCGCTGGCCGAAGACCCGCGCGCGTCGCTGAGGCCAAGAGCGACGCGCGGTACGCAAGCGACGTGTCCGCTGCCCAGAGTGCGGGAAACTCGGTCGCGTCCTTTGACAGAACTGTTCCGAAGCTCTGTGCCGCCGCAATTCTCACGTTCGGATCGTAGTCGTGCGTGGCGTAGGTGAGCGACGGTTTCGCCAGCGGCCCGTAAGTGCCGAGGGATCGGACGGCGTTCACGCGAACGTGCGGATCGACGTCAGCGACGAGACGCGCCAACACTGCAAAGGCTTTCGGGCCGAGCGAGTCGCCCGCCGCCGACTTTGCGAGTCCACGAGCGATCTCTGCCCGCGCCCGCTGATTGCCCGTGATCGAATCGGTATATGGCGCCGAGATCTCGAAGGAGCGCTCGGGAGTCTGAGGCCGCGCGCTCAACGCGGGGGATGCCTCGAGGTCGATGAGATCTCGCACGCCTCCAGGCGCGCGAGTGCGCGCAATCGCGTAGGCGGCAGCCCACACTACCGACGGGTGGCCATCTCGCAGATATCGGCTGACCTCGGCTAGAGGCACCGGACGGAGCTTCGACGCCGCGAGCAAAAGCTGGATTGATGTGTCGTGATCGTGATCGCTCTTTAGCGCTGCAATGATCGAAGCGCGCGCGGGCGCACCGATCTCCCCCAATGCCCAGGCCGCCTCACGGGCGACCTCATGTTTCACCGCGAGTGCACTGCTGAGTTGGGCGATAGACGCCGTGTCACGCAACAGGCCGAGCGCATATGCTGCGTTCCCGGCGACCGTCAGCTCACGATCCGTTAGCAGGGCCCGAAGGCGCGATGCGCCGGCCATACCCGGCTCCACGCCGACCTGCCCGATCGCGAGCGCTGCCGCGGCGCGCACAGGACTCCATTTGCTCGCGAGAGCGAGATCGACCAGCGAGGTGTCGAGCCGGCGCGTGTCGGTCATTGAGAGCAGCCGGGCGTAGAGATTCACTTCGCGAGGGCCGACAGCCGGCGGTAATGCCTGCGCGTGAGCGCAGGCGGCGATCGCGACGAGCAATACGGTGTTGACGAGCAATACGGTGTTAACGACGTGCCTACGAAGCTGCATCCTTTAGTACCTTGCGAAGTGATTCGGGCAATGTAGTTAGTCGGGAGTCGCGCGTGAGCGACGCCAGCTTGGTGGAGGCCGTCACGAAGCGCTCTCCCGTTTCTGCGTTGGTGATGACGTACTCGAATGTGATCGTGCGCGATCTTACATCGCTGATGGTGGTAGTCACGCGAATCAGATTGTCGTAGCGCGCGCCGGAGTGGAAGCGAAGGCTCGCCTCGACGACGGCAAGCGTGACGTTCTGCCTCTCCAGCTCGGCGTACGGTGTTCCCAGAGCGCGAATGAATTCAGTGCGCCCAATCTCGCACCAGATCAGATAGTTGGAATGATACACCACCTGCATCTGGTCGGTCTCGGCGTAGCGGACCCGGAACTCGACGGTATGAGCCGTCCCACGATTGGAATGGGGTGTCATCTCAAGGGGAGAGAAGCGAAAATGCTCGCCTCACCATGCTTTGTAAAGCCTGCCAGAGAGAGCTAATTTGAGCCGTGCTGAACGCCCCCTGTTACATCGTGTCGGACGCGCACCTTGGCGTCGCCAGCCCTCAGATCGAGCGATCGTTCGTGTCATTTCTGCGCGGACTGGCTGGAGAAGCGAAGTCGCTGATCATCAATGGCGATCTCTTCGACTTCTGGTTCGAGTGGAAGAGCGTGATTCCGCGCCACAGTTTTCGCGCGCTCGCCGCGCTCGCCGAGCTCAAGGATGCGGGCGTAGACATTCTTTGGGTCGCGGGCAACCATGACTGCTGGGGCGGCGAAGTGCTGCGCGAAGATATCGGCGTCAACTATGTCGTCGGCCCGTGGGAAGGAGGCATCGCAGGGTGGAGAGTACGGATCGAGCATGGCGACGGGCTGCGCGACCGCGAGGATCGGGGCTACCGGATGATTCGCCCGATCATGCGTCATCCCGTCGCCATCAAGGCGTTTCGGATGATCCACCCTGACTGGGCGAGCAAATTGGCGCAGGGCAGCTCCAACGCGAGCAGAACGTATCGCGCCAGGGACGAGGGACGTGGTCTCAGGGCCTACGCGAAGCAGCAGCTGGAAACCGCCAAGGATCTCGACCTGCTCGTGTACGGGCACTCGCACGTCGCGGCGCTCGAGCGAATGGGCAACGGCGGAATCTTCGGCAATGCGGGCTCGTGGCTCGACGCGTCCACCTATCTCAAGCTGACCGACGAAGGAATCGAGCTGTGCGAGTGGGACGGATCAGCCCAGGGTAAGCGTCTCAACTCGATCAATCGGTGATCCGAGAAAGGTCTGGCCGAGAGCGAGAAAAGTATCCGGTGCATCGGACGAGACGAAGCGATAGCGCGCGTCGTTGGGCGTCGCGTTCTCGAGACCGTTAGCCCGTAACATTTCCGCCACCTGGCGCGCGGTCTCGTGCGCGCTGTCGATCAACCGGACATCACGCCCCACGACATTCCCGATCACCGTCTTCATCAGCGGGTAGTGTGTGCAGCCGAGCACGAGGGTGTCTACCTCGGCGGAGACCATCGGCGCGAGATAGTTGCGGGCGATCGCGCGCGTCACTTCGCTGTCGAGCCAACCTTCCTCGACCAGAGGCGCGAAGAGCGCGCAAGCCTGGGCCGTGACTTGCGCATCGGGCAGAAGCTTCCTGATCTCCGTCTCGTAGGCGCGCGACTTGATCGTGCCCGCGGTTCCGATGACGCCGACGCGTTTCGTTTTAGTCACAGCGACAGCAGCGCGGGCGCCGGGCTCGATCACGCCGATGATGGGGAAATCGAACTCTTCGCGCAGAGCGGGAAGTGCGTGCGCCGTAGCGGTGTTGCACGCTACAACGAGGGCCTTCACTCCCTCGCCCTTGAGGAACGATGTGATTTCCCGGCTGTATCTCAGAACGGTGTCCGGGCTCTTGGGACCGTACGGCACGCGGGCAGTGTCGCCGAAGTAGATGATGCTCTCGTTCGGAAGCTGGCTGATCATCTCCCGAACGACGGTTAGGCCGCCCAGCCCGGAATCGAAAACACCGATCGGTGCGGAGCTGCTCATCTCAGCCGCAGCGAGGCATAGATTCCGGCGGAATGCGGAGCGGCCACGACGCCGATATTCGCCTTGAAGTCCCAGAGGTTGGCGGCGACATACGCGTCGGCGCCCGAGAAGAGATGATTGAAGATGATCGCCGCGACCCAGTCCTCGTAGTGCGTCCGCCGCGCCTTGACGCGGTCGGGGGTGAAGCGGCTGGCGATATACGTGTCGGGAGTCGGGAGCCCCGTTTTGGGATCGATGATCGCGAGGCCGGTAGTGGGATCGATCTTGTAAGTGGCAACGATGCTGTCACCCGCGAACGCCTTCGCCTCGGCGAGATCCTGGGCAGCCTTACGCGCCATTCCGAGGGACCCGATCTCGATCACGGCGAACAGCATCGCGGCGTGATCGCGGCCGAAGACCGTCTGCGCGTACCCCGGAACGAGCAGCGAGGAGAGAAAAGCGCGACGAGGCGACATTGGCGGCTTCGGCGTATCGGCTGCGGCAGGCTGCGGCGTTTGGACTTTGGGGGCGGCGATGCCTGCACGGGCGCTATCCCGCTGTTGCGCAAGCGAAGCGGGGGGCGCGAACAGACTGAGACAGAAGAACGTTGCGGCGAGAATCGTGGCGGGAGAGTGTGGGAATCGAACCCACCCGACCCTACGATGTAGGGTCGCAGTGATTTTGAAGATCACGGAAGCCACCAGGCCCCATCCACCCCCACGCGTCTCAATGAACTTCGATCGCAACTTCTCCCCGTTCGATGACCTCTCCCACGACTACCGATCCCGCCACGCGTGAAAGATAGTCAGCCGTTCGCGACTGACCGACACAGACAAGGAGCCCGCCCGAGGTCTGTGGGTCATGGAGAATTGCGCGATCCTCCTCTGTTCCCTTCTTCCAACTGACGAGATCGCGGAGATATTCCGCGTTCCTCTTCGCGCCGTCCGTGACGAATCGGGCGCGCACGGCCTCGCGAACTCCGGGGAAAATGGGAATCGAGGCGAGGTCGACGCTGAGCGTGACATTGCTCGCGCGCGCGACGTGCGACATGTGGCCGAGGAGCCCGAAGCCCGTGATGTCCGTGGCGCAAAGCGATCCCACCGCGAGCGCAGCGCGACTCGCCGGTCCGTTGAGCGTTTTCATCCCTTCGAGCATCGCGCGCTGTGATTCCGGCGAGAGCTGCCCTCGCTTTCCAGCCGTGGCGAGAATCCCGTTCCCGATTGGCTTGGTGAGAACGAGTTGATCGCCGGGCCGCGCGCCCGCGTTCGTGAGGAGAAACTTCGGGTGCGCGCGGCCTGTAACGGCCAGGCCGTACTTGAGCTCGGGATCGACGACAGTGTGACCTCCAACGATCACTGCTCCGGCCTCGTGCACCTTGTCCTGGCCGCCTGCCAGGATTCCGGTCAGCACCTCGAGGGGCAGGTCACTTGTTGGAAACGCGACGATGTTTAGCGCGGTTAGCGGCTGGCCTCCCATCGCGTACACATCCGAAAGCGCGTTCGCGGCGGCGATCTGTCCGAAATCGAAAGGATCGTCGACGATCGGCGGGAAAAAATCCACAGTCTGTACGAGGGCGAAGTCGTCAGATATGAAAAAGATGCCGGCGTCGTCGAAGGTCTCTCTGCCGACGAGCAGCCGTGGATCTGAGACTACAGGAAGCGAGGCCAGTGCGCGCGACAGGTCACCCGGACCCATTTTGGACGCGCAACCGGCGCAGCGCGCGAGAGCAGTGAGCTTTATCAGCTCTTCACTTGTGGTCGCAGCGCTCATTGGGGGATCCCGCCTGTCACTTGGAGGCGACGACGGCGATCGCGTCGATTTCGACCATGGCGCCGCGTGGGAGTGCGGACACCTGAACGGTGGAGCGGGCCGGACGCGCGTCGCCTAGCGACTTCCCGTAAACCTCATTCACGGTTGGAAAATGAGCGAGATCCTGGAGGTAGACGGTCGTCTTCACGACGTCGCCCCATGAGGCCCCGGCCGCTTTCAACACCTCCTGAAGATTTCGCATCACCTGTTCGGTCTGCTCGACGATTCCTCCGTCGACGATCTTGCCGGCCGCGGCATCGAGCGGAATCTGCCCCGCCGTGAAGAGAAAACCGTTGGCGATGATTCCCTGCGAGTAGGGGCCGATCGCGGAGGGCGCTTTATCCGTACTGATCTTCCTGAGTGGCATTCAATTCTCCGGCGGGTTTCATGAAACGGGGAGAGTCAGCGTCAATCGCGAATTTTACACACTAGTGAGCGTCGAGGGCCAGACCGAAAAGGCGCTGGGTGTTCGCCATCGTTGCGAGTCCAAGCTCGAGCGGATCGTCGCCCCGTGCAGCGGCGACCTTCGAGAGTGTGTGTGCTACCCACGCCGGCTCGTTCCGTTTCCCCCGGAAGGGAACGGGCGCGAGATACGGTGAATCAGATTCCACGAGCAGGCGCTCACGCGGCACCAGTCGCAACAAATCGTCGTCAGCCCATCTTTTGAACGTTACGATCCCACTGAACGAGACATACCATCCCGCGTCGAGCGCGAACTCGGCCAGCGAATGGGAGCCCGTATAGCAATGCAGGACGCCGAGGACGCCGGCGGCTCGAGCGTCGCGAATCATCGCGAGGGTGTCGTCTTCCGCATCTCTGGTGTGGACGACCACCGGCTTCTTCACCTCATCAGCGAGCGCGATCTGAGCCGCGAAGGCGGCGCGCTGTGCTTCGCGCGGAGAATTGTCGTAGTGATAGTCGAGCCCGCATTCCCCGACCGCGACCGCCGAGCTCGTGAGGAGCTCGCGCAGCTTCGGCACGTCGCGCGAAGCATCAAACGCGGCAGCATCGTGTGGATGGATGCCGGCGGTCGCAAAAACGAATCGGGGATTTGCCGCCGCGAGCTGGGCCGCGACGGCCGCGGTCCCGAGCGACTCTCCGATGCAGACGATCGCCAGCGCGCCCGCGGCGCGGGCGCGGGAGATTACCGCGTCGCGGTCGCCGCTGAAGGCCGCGTCCGCGAGGTGGGCGTGGCTGTCGACGAAGATTGACGTACGCTCGTCCTGCGTGGCCATTTGCGTTCGATCCAGAGGAGCACCGGCGCCGCTACGTAAATCGAGCTGAAGGTTCCCGTGACGACTCCGAACGCCATCACCCAGGCGAAGGGACGAATCACCTCTCCCGCAAAAATGAGCAGAGAGAGCGTTGCGGCAAAAACGGTGACGTGCGTGAGCACCGATCGCGGCAGCGTCTCGTTGATCGAGCGATTGAGGGTCTCGTAGAGCGTCTCCTTCCTTCCCTTCCGCAGGTTCTCGCGGACGCGATCGAAGATGATGATCGTGTCGTTGAGAGAATACCCGAGGACCGTCAGCAGACCTGCCACGACGGTGAGCGATATCTCCAGATGCATCAGCTTGAGAAACGCGATCGTGGTGAAGACGTCGTGACTCGTTGCGATAACGGCCGCGGTGGCGAATCGCCACTCGAACCGGATCGACAGGTACACGAGTGTAATGAGGAACGATAACAGAATCGCGGTGATCGCTCCGCGCTTCAGCTCGCTTCCGACGCGAGGACCGACGCCTTCCGTCCGAACGACCCTCAGACTGTTCGCGCCGAACTTCTGCTTCAGTACCCTCTCGATGGTAATTGCGATGGCCTCTGCACCCTTCGATTGCGAGGCGACCGCTGCCGGGTCCTGCGCCCGGACCGTGAACTCGCGATTCGACCCGAACTGCTGGATCTCGGCTCCTTTGATTGCCGCCTGGTCCAGCGTCGAGCGAATCGCGCCAACGTCCGGCGGCTGCGTGAACTCCAGCTGTATCAGCGTCCCGCCTGTGAACTCGATGCTGAGGTTGAGAGGCTTGATCAGGAGAGATCCAAGCCCGAGGACGATGAAGGCGATTGTGATCGCCGCCATCACCTTCCACCAGCGGATGAAGTCGTAGCTCGTGTCGTGAAGAATTCGAAGCATCAGATGCTCAGGCTTGTCTGGGCATCGCGCGAGCGATTCAACCAGATCATGTAGAAAGTGCGTACCACGAAGATCGATGTGATCATCGAGGCGGCGATACCAGCGAGGAGCGTGACGGCGAAGCCGCGAACGGGGCCAGTGCCGTATTGATAGAGAACCGCTGCCGTTAGTGCAGTGGAGACGTTGGAGTCAACGATCGCGCTCATCGCGTGACGGAACCCTTCATCGATCGCCGTGCGAACCGTCTTGCCGTGAGCAAGCTCTTCGCGAATTCGCTCGAAGATCAGGACATTCGCGTCCACAGCTATTCCGATCGAGAGCACGAAGCCCGCGAGTCCAGGCAGCGTTAGGACCGCCTGGAATCCGGCGAGTGCCGCCATCGTGTAAAGGACGTACAGGCCGAGCGCGGCCACCGCGAGCGCGCCCGAGAACCGGTAGTAACCCAGCATGATGATGACGACGAGAGCCAACGCGATGGCGCCGGCGGTGATGCTCTTGTGAATGGAGTCCTGGCCGAGGCTCGCGCCGATCACCCGCCAATCCGCGATCTTGAGCGGGACGGGCAGCGAGCCCGCTCTCAAGACGAGTGCGAGATCCTGCGCCGCCTGAAGATCCTTGCCGCCCATGGTGATCTGACCGTTCGCGCCGATTGCGCTCTGAATGACCGGTGGGCGCCCCATCACGTGCTGGTCGAGCACGATCGCCATATAGTCCTTGATGTGGCGCGAGGTCTCCATGCGGAAACGGCGTGCGCCCTCGTTGTTCATGGTGAACTGAACGAGATTTCCTTCCGTCGGCGATGTGTTCGGTTTGGCGTCGGTGAGATACTCGCCCGTGATGATCGGTTTGGCGTCGAGGACGTACAAAGGCCGGTAGACGCGATTGCCAAGCGAAACGGTGTCGCCGCTCCAGCGAATCACCTTGGCGGGCGGAAGCGCCGCCGCGACCTGCGGCATCGCGAGGTATTGCGTCAGCAATCCGACATCGCTCTGCGCAACATAGAATTCGCCTGGCATCTGTCCCTGCTGGATGAGCTTCGAGAACGCACCGGGCCCTCCTGCGGTGCCCGCTGCGGCGCTGTCGGTCTTGGAGCTATCAGCTTTCTTGGATGTGTCTGTGGTGAAGAGAGATTGAAGGCCCGGGTTGGCCGTGTCCTTCTTGGCCCCCGGGGACGTAACCGGCACCACGACTTTCGCATCCTTGAGCAGCGCGTCGAGCCGCGGCAGGGCTTTCTCGAGCGCCTGGGTCTTGTCCGTTATCTGGAATTCGAGGAACGCCGACTTCTGGACGACGTCCTGGGCGCGAAGCGGATCGTCGATGCCGGGGAGCTCCACGATGATACGGTCATTGCCGGCCTTCTGCACCACCGGCTCGGAGACGCCGAATTCGTCGATACGGTTGCGCACGACCTTGAGCGCGTTGTCGATCGCCTTGCTCTTGTCGGGAACCACACCTTTCGACTCATCGACCTCCAGCGCGAGGTACATCCCTCCCTGAAGGTCCAGCCCCCGCTTCAAGGGAACGCGTCGCACGGTGTCGTCGACGAACACGCCATTGCGCTTGACGCGCTCTACCACCGTGCGCGGAAACAGCGTCCAGAAGGACGCCGCGATGAGCACCAAAATGATGGCAATCCGGTACTTCAGATTCATGCTGCGGTATTGGGAAGAAGGTGCACTTCGGAACTAGCCTTTAAGGTTACCGGGAATATTAAGGAGAGTCAACGCGTTTCTGGCATCGCGCTCGTCGTGCGCGAGCTGCTTCGAGAGCAGTTCCGCCGATGCAAATTTTCGCGTCTCCCGAAGCCTGGCCACGAAGTCGATTCGAACCTGAGCGCCATAGAATTCCCCGCTGACATCGAACAGGTGCGCCTCCAGGGAAGTCGCTGAATCTCCGAAGGTCGGCCGAGGTCCGAGATTCATCATCCCGCCAACCGGGCCGGCCGGTGTCTGAACCCGCACCGCATATACACCTTCGGGCGGAAGAAGCTTCCTCGGTGGCGGCGGTCCAAGGTTCAGGGTGGGAAATCCGATCGTGCGTCCGCGCCCTGACCCCTCGATGACGCGCCCGCTCACGGAATAGAATCGGCCCAGAGCTTCCGCGGCGCGGGCCAGGTCGCCGCCTGCCACCGCTCGACGGATTGAGGTCGAGGACACCGAGTGTCCGTCCGGAGTCGAGATGGGATCAACGACGTCGACCCGGAACCCGTCTCGCTCCCCGAGCGTGCGCAGAACGGCGACGTTCCCCGCTCGCTGCCGGCCAAAACCGTGATCGTACCCGATGAGCAGCTCGCGCAAGCGAAAGCACCGCCTCAGGATGAGCTCTACGAAATCCTCCGCGGAATACGCGGCGAGCTCAGATGTGAACGGCACGACGGCCAAATAGTCGATGCCCGTCTCTGCCAGAACTTCCAGCTTCTCGTAGTGCGTGGTGAGCAGCAGCGGAGCGGCAGCCGGATTCACAATCTCGAGCGGGTGCGGCTCGAACGTCACAAGGACGCTCGGGATCTTGAGAAGCCGCGAACGCGCCACGAGCCGCTCGACGACGTCGCGGTGGCCGCGATGAACACCGTCGAACGTCCCAACCGTGATCACCGTTGCCGAGACATAGGGCGGCAGGCCCGACTCGTCGGACGCGTCGATTTGCCTAGGCATCTGGCACCACCCGGAGCGGCCTCACGCGCGCGGGACTGTCGGCCAGGCTGTCGAGCGTCGCCGCGTCCCGAACATCGAACTCGCCGGCGCGCGTGCGGCGCAGCTGCTGAAGGTGGGCCGCCGAAGAAGTGAGTCGCCCGAGATCGCGGGCGAGAGCGCGGATGTAGGTGCCACTGCTGCAAGTAATGACAGCAGAGACTGAATCACTCGTGATCTTGCCGAGCTCCCAACCGTGAACGGTGACACTGACGGCCGCGAGCTCGAGGGGCTCTCCCCGGCGCGCCGCGTCGTAGGCGCGCGTTCCATCTACACTCTTCGCCGAATACGCGGGAGGAACCTGGGAGATGGTGCCCGTCAGTGACTTCACGGCGGATCTGACCTCGGCCTCGCGCGGAGGCGCTGCCGTCCGGATCACCGTCCCCGTCGCGTCGTCGGTGTCGGTCTCCTCTCCGAACTTGATTGTCGCCTCGTACACCTTGGGCTCGGCATCGATGAACGTCGCGAGCCGCGTCGCCCGGCCGAGGAGGAGAACGAGCAGTCCGGTTGCGAAGGGATCTAGCGTGCCGAGGTGGCCGATGCTCCGCTCACCGTAAATCCGTCTTACATGCTGGACGACGTCGTGTGACGTCATTCCCGCCGGCTTGTCTACGAGCAGCAATCCCTGAGCAGGCGCCGAGACCTCGGAGCCGCGGTCAGTCTTGTTCGTGATCACGGCCCGCTGCGGCGTCCTGCTTCTTCACGTCAGCGAGGAGCAATTCGATGCGGGCAGCCCGAGCGATGGTATCGTCTTCCTTGAACTGGATATCGGGGGCGACCCGCAGCTGGAGCTCGCGCGCTACGCGTGAGCGAAGGTGCAAAGCAACGCTCTCGAGCCCGTCGAAGGTCGCCTTCTTCTCGGTATCGCTTCCGAGAACGCTGACGTAGACACGGGCGTGGCGGAGGTCGGGACTGACCTCGGCCCCGGTGACGGTGACGAAGCCAACGATGCGCGGATCCTTTACCGATTCGGTGAGGAATGTCGCCACCTCGACGCGGACCGCTTCGGCGACGCGGTCCGCTCGACGCGTATTACGCAGAAGCGCCCGCCGCCGAGGTTAGAGTGCGCGCCACCTGCTCCTTCTTGTAGCATTCGAGCACGTCGCCGACCTTGATGTCGTTGAAGTTCTCGACGCCAATTCCGCACTCGAATCCTTCGCGCACTTCCTTGACGTCGTCCTTGAAGCGGCGCAGCGACGCGATGGCTCCGTCGTAGATTTCCACGCCGTCGCGGATCACGCGAACGCGGCCCTGGCGGTTGATGACTCCGCTGCGCACCGAGCACCCGGCAATGACGCCCATCTTCGGAACCTTGAACAGCTCGCGAACCTGGGCCTCGCCGAGCACGACCTCCTTTTCCTCGGGGCGAAGCATGCCCTCGAGCGCGGCACGAACGTCTTCGACCGCTTCGTAGATGACCTTGTAAAGCTTGATATCCACGCCTTCACGCTCCGCCGCGGCGCGGGCATTGTTGTCGGGCCGCACGTGGAATCCAACGATGATCGCGCCCGATGCGCGCGCGAGCAGGATATCGCTTTCGGTGATGGCACCCACGCCACGGTGGATGACGTCGACCGAAACCTCGTCGTTTGAAAGCTGGCCAAGCGAGTCCGCCAGCGCTTCCGCCGGACCGCCCTGATCGGCCTTGATTACGATGCGGAGTGTCCGCTTCTGACCGGGCGCCGTCTGGGACATGAAGTCCTCGAGCGAGATCACGCCCTTGGCGGTGCGGCGGCTCTTCGCTTCGCGGTCGAGACGCTGGCGGCGCTGCGCGATCTCGCGCGACTCCATCGCATCTTCCACCACCACGAACTGATCGCCCGCCGTCGGAACGCCGCCGATACCGAGGACCTGAGCCGGAATTGCCGGACCAGCATCCTTGATGCTGCGGCCACGCTCGTCGAACAGCGCTCTCACGCGGCCCGAGTACATGCCGCAGATGAAGTCGTCTCCAACATGCAAGGTGCCGTTGCTGACGAGAACCGTCGCGATCGCGCCCTTGCCCGGATCGAGCTGCGCTTCGATCACCGCTCCGGTGGCGCTCCGGTTCGGATTCGCCTTGAGATCGAGGATCTCCGCCTGGAGCAGAATCTGCTCGAGCAGCTTGTCGATATTCGTTCCCTTTTTCGCGGACACTTCGGTCGAGAGAACTGTGCCGCCGAACTCCTCGAGCACGACACCGTGCTGGAGGAGATCCTGCTTCACCTTCATCGGGTTCGCACCCGCGACGTCGATCTTGTTGATCGCCACGATCATCGGCACACCGGCATTCTTGGCGTGCGAGATCGCTTCGATGGTCTGCGGCATCACCTGATCATCCGAAGCCACGACGAGCACGACGATGTCCGTAACCTGGGCACCGCGCGCGCGCATGGCCGTGAATGCTTCGTGGCCAGGAGTATCGAGGAACGTGATCGACTTGCCGCCCGGCAGATCGACGTGATATGCACCGATGTGCTGCGTGATCCCGCCCGACTCACCGGCGACGACGTTCGATTTCCGGACGTAGTCGAGCAGCGATGTCTTGCCGTGGTCGACGTGACCCATGATCGTGACGACGGGCGGACGAGACTCGAGCTGCTCCGCCGTGTCCTCGACGGTTGGCGTCGTCTTGAGATCGGCGGCGTATTCTTCTTCCTTCACTGCCTGGAAGCCGAACTCGCCGGCGATCAGCTCGATCTGGTCGAAGTCGAGCCGCTGGTTGATGGTGACCATCAACCCGAGATTCTTGAAAGCGAACCCGACGATCTGTACGGCAGGCGTCTTGAGGATTTGCGCGAGCTCGTTGACGGTGATGAACTCGTTGACGCGCACCGTCTTCTTCTCACGCTCCACTTCGGCCGCAGCCTGCGCGGCCATCTCTTCGCGATAGGTACCGTCTTCGGCGCGGCGCGCTCCGCCACGACGAATCGGGCCGCGCATCGACGCCATCGTTTTGCCGATGTTCGCCGATACCGCTTCCTGATCGACCCCACGTTTTCCTTTTTTGCCGCGGCGTCCTCCACGCTCTTCGCCGCGTCCACCTCCACCACCCCCGCCCGCGCCCGCGCCGCGATCGTCGCGACGTGTCGGTGCGGTGCCCGCGCCCGGGGCCGCTGATGCGACCGGGCGAGGCGGCGTATACGGTGCTCCCGTCGCAACTGGACGCGGACGCGGAGCGCCGGGGACTACAGGCTGCGGCCGCTGACGCTCGCGGACATCGCGGTCGCCGCCGTGCGACGTCCCTGCGTGCGCCGTCTGGGACGGCGGCGCGACCGGCCGCGCGGGAGCAGCCGGTGTCTTGGAGCGTTCGATTGTCGGAACATCGGCCGGCGCTGACGCGGCGATCGGTGCCTGTGGAGCAACCGGAGCTGGAGGGGCCGGTGCTTTCGTTTCCGCAGCAATCGGTATCTCGATTGGCGGTACCTCCGACACTGGCTCGGTCGCCGCACGGCGACGACGCTTCGATGCGCCTTCGGCCGACGCGGCGGGCTCTGGCTTCACGTCAGGCGCCGGAGCGGCTGCCGCGGTTCCGCGACGCCGGCGAGTCGCGGCCGGCGGAGCGGCAACGCGTGCGCGCTTCTCGCGCTCCCAACGGGCGCGGATGCGAGCAACCTGATCGTCGCTCAGCGGACTCAAATGGCTGCGCACGGGGACGTCCATCTGACGAAGGAGATTTATCACCTCGTCGGTGGGAACGCCGAACTCGCCAGCCAAATCATGTACTCGAAGCTTGCTCAACCCTTCTCCTCCTCACGGCCATCCGGCATCGGAGTCGGACTTAGTGCCCGAATCCCCTTGGCCAGACCTCGATCGACTATCCCAACTACTGCGGTTGTCTCGCGTCCCACCGCCGCGCCCAACTCGGCGGCTGCCGGTCCGGCGAGAACCGTGATTCCGCGAGCATGAAGCAGCGGAAGCACTTTATCCAAACTGTTACTCGATGCGTCCGGCGCGGCAATAGCCAGGAAAAGCTTGCCGCGTTTCGCCGCCTCCCGCACTTGCTGCACCCCGATGACTGCCCCTCGTCCGCGAACACCGAGGCCAATGAGGCCGAGGAGTTTGCGCTGCTCAACGGCGTCCACGTCCGCTACTCCGTCTTCTTCCCTTCCGTGCCTTTCTTGCCTTCAATTCCCTTCTTGGCACCCGTGTCGGCTACGACGTCCGGCGCCGCTGCAATTCCGCCTGCCGCCGCGCTTCCGCCCTCGGATGCCATTTCGCTGCTGGCTTCGGCGTCTGCTTCAGTGGTCTTCACCGCTGCCTCGGCCGCCTCAGGGACTTCAGGCGCTTCGTCGGTCGTCAGCTCGTTGATGATCGCCATCAGGCGATCAGCCTCTTCAGGCGCGATGCCGGGCAGTCGCAGAAAATCTTCGCGCTCGAGATCGATGATGTCGTCCAGCGTCTTGTAGCCGGCATCTTCCAGAACGGCAACCGTTGCCGGCTGCATCCCCTCGATGTCAACGAGGCGCGGATTCACACCGGAGACGGGCTCGTCGGTCGGAAGCGGAGCAAAGATCGGCTGATCCGTGCCACGCTCCATCCACTCACGACTCGAGTAGAGCTCGATCTTCCACTCGGTGAGCTCCGACGCGAGGCGCACGTTCTGACCATTGCGTCCGATCGCGAGCGAAAGCTGATCCTCGTCCACGATCGCCTGAATCGTCTTCGTCGCGGGATCGCTGAACACGCGCGCGACACGAGCCGGCGCGAGCGCCAGCTTGGCGAAGCGCTCGGGATCGGCCGACCATGGGACGATGTCGATTCGTTCGCCGCCGAGCTCGTTGACGACCGCCTGAACGCGCGAGCCCTTGAGCCCGACGCAGGCGCCCACCGGATCCACCGAATCGTCGCGCGAGAACACCGCGATCTTGGTGCGGCTTCCGACCTCGCGCGCGCTAGCGCGAATCTCAACCAGATTCTGCTGGATCTCCGGGACCTCTAGCTTGAACAGCGCTTTCACGAAGAGCGCATCCGCCCTGCTGAGAACGAGACGCGGCCCCTTCGGAGTCTCCTCGACGCGCTTCAGTACGGCGCGGATCGGATCGCCCTGGTGGAAATGCTCGCGGTGGTTCTGCTCGCGATACGGAATGATCGCTTCGGCTTCGCGAAACTTGTTGAGCATGATGACGAGCTTGCCGCGCTCGATCTGCTGCACTTCTCCGGAAAGGAGATCTCCGACCCTGCTCGAGAACTCGTCGCGGATCTTGGATCTCTCTCCTTCCCTCACGCGCTGGATGATGCGCTGCTTCGCCGCCTGCACCGCGGTGCGCCCGAACTCGGCGAAATCGACGGGGATCTCCATCTGGTCGCCGACCTGGAACTCGGAGTCCTCGAAGCGGGCCTCCTCGAGAGAGATCTGGCTCGCGGCGTCGGTCACTTCTTCGACTACGGTCTTGAGCAGCACGATCCTGATCGCGCCCTTGTTCTCGTCGATCGAGACTTCAGCCTGCACCGTAGGCCCGTGCTTCTTGGCGAGGGCGGCGTTAATGCCGTCCTCGAGAAGCCCGTGCAATTCGGCGCGATCGATCTGCTTCGAGTTGGTCAACTCGCGGATCGCCGTCAGAATTTCTACTGAAGCCGCCATGTCCTCTGCCTCTACCGTTTCCAGTGAAACGCCAGCCGTGCCTTCTCGACCGCTGCCAGCGGAAAGCGCCGCTCATCGCCGCGCTCATTGTGCACTATTACAACTTCCTGCCCGGCATCCCCTTCGACACCGGCAATCTCCACTTCGTCCGTCCGACGGCCGGCCGGATCACCCACCACGTTCGTGGTGACTACCGCAGTCCTGCCGACGAACTTCTTCCAATCTTTTCCGTTCCGGAGCGGTCTTTCGATCCCCGGCGACGAGACTTCCAGCACGTATCTTCTGCCGCCAAAATCTTCGGCGTCCAGCCTTGCTTCGATCGCGCGCGATGCCGCAGCGCAATCGTCGACAGTCACTTTTTCTCCATCCTCGCGCTCGACGCGAACGTCTAGAACGGGGCGACCTTTACTGCCCCCGATCTTAAACTCGAAAAGCTCTAGTCCGAGTGGCTTAATTTCCGACGCCACAAGCGATTCCAGCGTTTCGTTCATCTACCTTCGAGGTCCATTCAAGGGACAAAAAAATGTGGGGGGATCCCCACATCAGTGTTGGCCGCCGAGTTGAACGCCCAATACAATGTAGAAAGGTGGCTGAGGCGAGTCAAGGTGACCGCCCTGACGTCATGCCTGTGCCGCGATCACCCCTATTTGACGGCCTTTGTCGCCCGCGCGGTGCGAGAAGAAGCGATCGTTGTCGCAGCGCGTGCACGATGCGCTGACGGTGATCTTCTGCACTCCGATTTCCGTCGCGTGCTCGGCGATCAGGGACCTCAGGTCGACATGTCCCGGCCGTGTCGCGGGATGTCCCGTGAGCTGCTCGCGTACTTCGGTGCTCACCTCGTAGCAGCGGCCGCAGATCGCCGGCCCCAGGTGCATCGCGAGCTCGTCCGGGGGCAGGCCATTTCTGGCTAGCGCGGCGATGGCGTCGGTGGTGATGTGCGCGGCGGTTCCCCTCCACCCCGAGTGCAGCAGCGCCACGATGCCCGAGGGATGTGCGATGAACACAGGCACGCAGTCGGCCACGCTCACGGCAAGCGCGATTCCTTTCTCGGATGCGATGTGCCCGTCGGCTTCATCGGCGCGAAGCCAGCCTTCCCAGCCGCCGGTGTGCACGAGGACGCGAGTCCCGTGAACCTGGCGGATCGATGCAAGCCGGCGCGCGGTTTCGGCCAGCTCGTGTTGCACGGCGGTCCACCGCGCCATGATTTCATTGACCGGATCGGTGCCGCCGAGCCCGAAGGTTCCGGCATGGCGCGTCGTGGTGAAGGCGCGAATCCCCCAGCTCTCGAAATCGGGGATTACTTCCTTCGGAACCTCATCCACGCTAAGTGCGGCGATCGTCAACGCGGGTGATCGCGGCGCCAAGCGCGTTCAGACGCTCATCGATTCGCTCATAGCCGCGCTCGATCTGGCCGACGTTGTTGATGAAGCTCGTGCCCTCGGCGCAAAGCGCGGCGAGGAGCAGCGCCATTCCGGCCCGAATGTCGGGCGACTCGAGGAACGCGCCGCGCAGCCGCGACGGGCCGCTGATCAGCGCGCGGTGCGGATCGCAGAGCACGATTCGCGCGCCCATGGTGGAGAGCTTGTCGACGAAGAACATGCGGGACTCGAACATCTTTTCGTGCATGAGCACGAGTCCTTCGCATTGGGTCGCGGTAACGATCGCGATCGACATACAGTCCGCGGGGAACGCCGGCCACGGTTGATCCTCGAGCTTCGGGACGTGGCCTCCCATGTCACTCTGGATTTGGCGCGATTGCTTGGCCGGAACGATCAGGTCCGGTCCGTCCTCCACGCACTCGATCCCCAGTCGGGAGAAGCCCATCCGCGTCGAGCGAAGATGCTCGATGCCGGCGTTCTCGATTCTCAGCTCGGACTTGGTCACCGCGGCGAGCCCGATGAAGGAGCCAACCTCGATGTGATCCGGACCGATCGTGTGAGTGACAGA
>JADGQU010000351.1 GCA_017881545.1 Gemmatimonadaceae bacterium | reverse complement strand
AAAATATTCGAGAGGTGGGTGCTCACAGTGCGCGCCGAGATCTGAAGCACGCCGCCGATCTCCTTGTTCGATTTTCTGGTGGCAACCATGCGGGCAATCTCCGTCTCGCGCCCGGTCAGGCCAGCGGCGCCGCTGGTGGACGTCCTGGGCGGCGGCCTCATTCCGCGCTCACGCATCTCCTCTCGCGTTCCGCTCAGCTCTTCCGTGGCTCCAAGCCGCGCGAGCACGTCGTGCGCCTTGCGGAGCTCCCGGGTGCCTTCCTCGCGTTCGCCGATTTCCACCAGCGCGCCGGCAAGGCGCCGTCTGACGCGCGCAGCCTGTGGCGGGAACGGAATTGCCTCGAGCTGGTTCACAGACGAGCGCAACAGCTCGATCGCGCCGCGAGGATTGCCATCTCGAAACCACATCAGGAGACCATCGCACCCATCCGCATACGCGAGTCCGAGCCGATGGTTCAGACGACCCGCGTCCCGCCGCATTCGTGCCGAGTGCAGCGCCGCCCGATCAAAATCGCGCGCGATCAGCGCCGCTTCACCGACGACCGGCAGCAACCACTGAAGAGCCCAGACCACGTATCCTGTCCGGTCGGCGATCGCGAGTCCCGCCTCGCCGATGCGGACCGCCTCCGCCGCATCCCCGTTCGCGAGATGATACGAGGCCAGACCCAGGTGCGCTGGAACTATCGACGGCACGTCGAGCGCCCGCTCGCCTGCCCCCTCTAGCGAGCCCGCTTTTTCAACGCCTGCCAGCTTCCACGCCAGATCGAAGTACTCCTTCGCCTTCTCCCCCGCTCCGCGCCAGAGATAGATCAAACCGGACCACACATAGAGGCGCGGAAGCAGCGTGCGCTGGTTGAAGCTCTTTGCCAGAACGATCGTGCGCTCCGCCGTTTCGATCGCCGCGTCCCATTCTCCAATGCTGGAGAAGTACTGCACCGACAGCTCCGCGGACCACAGCGGAAGAATCGGAGAGTGCAGCTGATCCGCGAGCGCTTCGCTCGCGGCGATGTGCTTCACGAACGCATCTGCATCCCCCTGGACTCCGGTGAGAAGCGCCATTCCCCAGTGCGCCGTCCACGCCAGCATGCGCTGGTCCGCCGCCTCGGCGTGAGCAATCGCCCGCATCCCGTGATCGCGCGCGAGCTCCAGCGGGCCCGTCCAGGCATACAGGAGCAGCAACGCCCGGTGGGCGCGCGACAGCAGCGCGTCCCTGTCGGCGCCGGTAGCCGCCGCCGCTGCAAGCGCTGCCTCAACCTCCACCTGGGCTTCCTTGAGGCGTCCGAGATCTTGAAGAGCGATTCCCTTTGCGAGTCTCAGGCGAACCGTCTTCGCGGGGTCGCCGCCTTCAGCTTCGGCAAGTCCCGTTTCGTAGTGCGCGAGGGCGTCGGCGTACTTTCCGCTCCAGTAGCAGGCGAGTCCCATCCGGTGCTCGATATCGGCGAGCGCGGCACGCTCGCCGCGTGCCGTCGCTTCCGTGCGCGCGCGTTCCCATAGCCCCATCGCCGCGTCGTACTCGCCGAGTCGCTGTCGCGTCCGCGCGAGAGTGGTCAGAATCTCTTCGCGTCCGGCGTCGTCTATCGTTGGATCCTTGTCGAGATGGTCGAGCGCGGCGGCCAGATAGTTTGCTGCCTCCCGATTTGCGTATTTCTCCAAAGCGCCGCGCCCCGCGGCGTGCAGGTATCTCACCGCCTTTCGGGCGAGCGGCTGCGAGTGCGCACGACCGAAGTGAAGCGCCAGCTCGTCGGCGTGCGCCAGCGCCGAATCTCCATGCAGAGTTTCGAGCGCCTCGGCGATCGTCGCGTGCAACATCCGCGCTCTCGCCTGCCCCAGCTCGGAGTAGATCACCTGCTGTAGCAGCGGATGCGTAAAGTCGTAGTGGATCGCATCGACGCTACCGGTCTCCTCCAGAACGCGCTGCGCACGAAGCTCGTCCAGCGCGGCGACGACCTCACTCTCGGGTAGGCGAGAGACCTGTGCGAGCGTATCGTAGGGGGCGCGGGTCCCGATCACCGCGGCGAGATTCGCCAAAGCGCGCGCGTTGGACGAGAGCCGGTCGATGCGCGCCTTCACCACATCCCGGATGGTCGGAGGGAGATGGACTGTCTCCATCTCCCAGCCCGTCCACCGACCATTCGCTTGCGCCAGCGCACCCGAATCGACGAGCGACTTGAGAGTCTCTTCGACGAAGAACGGGTTGCCCCTCGTCCTGTCATAGAGGAGCGCGGAAAAATGGCGCGTGGTGTTCTTGTCGACGCCGAACATCTGATGCACGATATCCTCGACGTCCGACTGCCCGAGGGGCGCCAGCTTGTGGACCGTGAGCGACCCGAGCCGGAGCAGCGATTGCTCCGTGCTGCGCAGGACGGGGTTGGAGTCGCGCTCCGCCTCATTGTAGGTGCCGAGCAGGATTATCTTCTGCCCCTCGATCTGCCGCGCGACGAAATGAAGCAGCTCGAGCGATGACGCGTCGGCCCACTGGAGATTCTCGAGTACGATGAAGAGCGGCTGCCTGCCGGAGAGCCGGCCAAGGAATTGGGTGAAGCTCCAGAGGAGACGCGCCTTGATTTCGGAAGGATCCGCCCCAGCGGACGCGCGATCGCGCTCGGCCGAGGTGCCCAGGTTGGGAAACAGGTAGGCAAAATCGGCGGCACCGCCGCGCGTCAGCACCGCCATCGTCGCCGGGTCCAGCTTTCGCACGAGCGGGAGCAGCGCGTCGGCGAACAACGCGTACGGCACTCCAGTCTCGACCGGATACGCGCGCCCCACCGCAATGCTCCATCCGCGCTTTGCCGCACGGTCGGCGGCGGCGGTCGCCAGTCGCGTCTTACCAATCCCACCCTCGCCGACGATGAAGACTGTGCGTCCCGCGCCCTCGGCCGCCTCGTCCATTGCTTTCGACAAGAGGGCGAGCTCGGCGCTTCGCCCCAAGAGGGGTGCCGCATCGCGCCTCGGCATCGAGGTTACTTGCCCCTTTTTGAAGGTTTCCGGGACACTTTTGGCGACAGATCGATCATTTTTTCCTCGCCCAGATAGTCGACTGACTCGGGCACGCCCAACTTGCGCAGACGCTTAACCGTCGCGGCGATTCTTTGCGACGCGGAGAGAATCTCGGACGCGATTGCCGGTATCTCCTCGGGCGTCGCATTGTCCGCCAACAGCTCGGCATTCATCATCAGCACGGTCAGCACGTTGTTCATCTCGTGGGCAACCGCGATCGTCGTCTCCGTTATCCCAGCCAGCCGCTCTCCGTGCGCCCGCTCCTCTTCGAGCTCGCGCTCGCGCGTGATGTCCTGAATAAGGCCGATGAAGTAGATGGGGACTCCTTCGGAGTTGTGGACCGCCGAGACCGCAAGCGAAACCCAGATCAGTCGGCCATCCTTGCGATAGTAGCGCTTGA
>JADGQU010000350.1 GCA_017881545.1 Gemmatimonadaceae bacterium | reverse complement strand
CAATCTGTCCATCTTGGCAGTGGCAATATCCTTTGCCAGGGAAGTTCTTTTCTGGATAAGATTTATTATTTCATCAAAGTGAGGACTATTCTTATCAAATATTCCTTCGTGTTGCCAGTGAAAAATATCATGACCAAAAACGGCAATCAAAATTATTGTCAATACTCCGAACACTGGTAAGTAATCAGCTGGAACGGCAATTGAACGCGACGTCAGCTTGAGCCTTGCGGCTGTTGCCGCTACGGGGTTACTGCTCTCACGCGATGCGCGCCCACGGTTGATGCTCGTGGGGCCAGGCAAATCGGTCGGGATGAAAGAGGTGCGCCAGCAGCTCGACGCCCTCCGCCACGCGCGGGCCAGGGCGCGCGAAGTAGGCGTTCGCGTCCACTGCGTAGATTTCTGCTTCAACGACTCGCGGCAGACGATTCGCCACCGCGATCGCTTCCTTCAAGCCGTAGCCGCAAGGGGCGACGATGATCATTTCCGGCGGCGACGCGCCGACATCGTCCCAGGTCATTCGACGCGAATCAGCGCCGGACTGGCCAAGCTGGTCGTCTCCACCCGCCGCTGAGATCATTTCAGGAACCCAGTGTCCGGCGCAGAAAAGCGGCTCCGTCCATTCGAGGAATGAAACGGCGCGGGGAGTTGCCCCCGCGACTGCCGCGACCACTCTGTGGATGCGGTCCTGACTTTCGCGGACCAGTTGCCGCGCGGCTTCCTGCCTGCCGGTGGCTTCGCCTATCGCGAGGATATTCTCCGCGATCTCAGCCAGGTTGCGAGGTGTGAGCGAGAGCACCTGCGGCGGGTGCGACATGTCGCGCAACGCTCTGCTCAGCTCGTTTCCCGACGGAGCGCAGACCTGACACAGGTCCTGGGTGAAGACGATGTCCGGCTGAAGCTCGTCGAGGAGGACCTCATCGACCTGGTAGAGGCTCTCGCCGGTCGCGAGGTGCGCGGCGACGGCGCGGTCTATCTCGTTCTGTGACAGTCCTTCGAGAGGAAGAGCCGGCTTGCTTACAACCGGCAGCGAGCGCACCTGCGGAGGATAGTCGCACTCGTGGGAGCGGCCGACGAGGTCAGCGCCGGCGCCGAGTGCGTAGGTGATTTCGGTGGCGGCGGGGAGGAAGGAGACGATCCTTGTCATGACTGAAATCTACAGAGCGGCGGGGCGTCTAGAACTGCAAAGGGACTACCGGCGGCCGGTAAGTCTTTCGCATCATCCAAATCGAAGCTTTGCCACTCCGATCGAGCCGGTCAGCAGCACCATGCCCAGATTAGTGAGGATCACCGGCCAATCCTTGATGATGATCCCGTAAACGATCCAGAGTGAGCTCGCCGTGACGAGCAGGGCGAACATCCCGAACGAGAGATCCTTGGTGTGATGTGTCTTCCAGGTTCTAATTACCTGCGGGATGAACGACACGACAGTGAGAGTGCCGGCGAAATAGCCCAGATACTGGATCATCGGATGGTTTGTTGAGGGATTACGGCTGCTTTAAACTGCAAACTGCGAACTGAACAAGGTAGGAGGTGAGAGGTCCTAGGTGCGAGGTACCAGGAAACCGATGCGTGGCGCTTCTACCTCGGACCTCGCACCCATCACCTCGTACCTCTCACCTTACTCTTCTCTCAGTTGGTTTCCCGCCGCGTGAGAGGCCGAAGAGGCCAGCTACGCAGCTGGCTCTACGGCCATGCCCGGTCCCTCACGAATCGTGAGCCAGTCGGTCCGCACGCGGTCCCACTCCTGAATCAGCAGCCCCTGCTCCTCGAACACCTGTCGGATCTGGGACGGATCGTAACCGCAGATCTCTTCCAGGATCGGAATCAGGACGCTGAGCGCGTCGTCGCTGATCACGGTGCGACGCGCGATCTGCGCGATGTGCCGCGCTTCCGACGCCGCGATCGTGAGACCATCGCCGCGATTTACGTGGAGCATCACGTGAATGTCCGAGCTTCCGTCGCCGACGTACACGACGCGATCGCTTGGAACACCGAGACGGAAGCGCAACGAATCGACCGCGGCCACCTTTCCATAACCAGCGGGAACCTGAATGATCGATTCCACCTCGCCGGTCTCAGCGCTGAAGTCGAAGTGCGCGCCGATGATGTGGTCCGGAGGCACTAGCCCCTGGAGCGCCGAGTGGACGACGAGCCACGGAGCGGCCGAGACGACGTAGAAGCCGAATCTGAAGCCATCGATCCCGTCCTTCAGAAACTCGGCGAGCAGTGCGATGTTGCGCTTGAGACGGATTTGACGGCCGACCTCGATGAGGTCGTCCTGCCGCACGCGCCGGAAATCCGGATCGTGCCGCAGCATGTAGGTGAGCTCCGCGCCCGACTGCACCAGATTGAGGCGCGAAAGATTGGCGACCTTCTCCTGAAAATTGGGAATGCCGAGCATCTCGGCAAGCACGAGCCCGGAATCGTTGAAGCTCAGGGTCTGATCAAAGTCGCTCACCAGCAGGTAATACTTCCTCATCTATCCTCCATTCGTGGCGGTCGCGCTTCTGACGGTCGTCAGACTCGCACCCACCGGTTGTTTAAAATGAAAACGCCCCCGCATCGATCCAGGACGCGGGGGCGAATCTTGGCATGCATAAGATTGTGTTAACCCCGTCGCCGTCGCCCACCACACGTCCAGTCCCCGCCATTATTGGCGGAACCGGGCATTACGTTGGTGAGATTGTGAGCGATCAGGATCATTGTTTCGATTGGGTTAACACATTTGTTAGACGCAGAACGTCTCTCCACGCAACCTATCGGCGACGAATGGACGTGTCAACGTTTTCGGGTCACACGTTCGTCACGTCGCTCAGACAGGCCGTAACTCGTCGGTCGAGCTCCGCGAACGAAGCGTTCGGGCGCCGAACTGACGCCAGGCACGCTCGCGCCGTTGTGCGTAACAAATGTGAAACAGCTCAGCGCCGCGCGAATATCGAGGAACAAATGTCAATCACCGTCGCGTGGTCGCACGGAACAAATGTGGTTCAGCTCAGCGTTGCGCCGTCGGCGGCGAACAGATGCACACGCTCCGCGGGCACGCGAACGTTGATGCTTTCGCCGACCTGAGGCAACGATTCAGTAGAGACCGACACCATCATCCGATGCGGGCCTACCTCGAAATGAACGTGGCTCGTCCCGCCGAGCCGTTCCACCAGCAGGACGCGCCCGAGCAGGGCGTCGTCGCGGAAAGCTGTGTCAGAGTTGGAGACAATTCTCATATCCTCAGGACGTATACCGAGCGTCACTGGCGCATCAGAAGCAGCGGTCGAAGGGCGCGACGGATTCACCTCGGCACTTTGTCCGCGCGCATGAGCGTTGCCTTCCTTGCGGGCGAGCTCGAGCTGGGCGCCGTCCGTCTTGAAAATCGTTTTGCCGTTGGCCGTCTCGATCTGACCGACCAGGAAGTTCATCGAA
>JADGQU010000349.1 GCA_017881545.1 Gemmatimonadaceae bacterium | reverse complement strand
TGTGTCATGACTCTACCGAGATAAGTCCCGGCGTAGTGAACTAACAAACTCGCGCCTATGCCCTCTGGCGCCTCCCGCCCGTTCAGTTGCAGTTCCCAGCGCGGGCAGGCACCAACATCAAAAAAAAGCCCCGCCATCTCTGGCGGGGCTCGTTTCCAGGCGAAAGAAAGCTAGTACCGGTAGTGCTCCGACTTGTACGGCCCCTCGGGCGGCACGCCGAGATAGTCCGCCTGGTCCTTCGACAGCTTCGTGAGCTTCACCCCGAGCTTGTCGAGATGCAGCCGCGCTACTTTCTCATCGAGCTTCTTCGGCAGCGTGTACACCTTGCGCTCGTACGCGTCGAAGTTCGTGTGCAGCTCGATCTGAGCCATCACCTGGTTGGTGAAGCTTGCCGACATCACAAAGCTCGGATGTCCGGTCGCGCAACCGAGATTGAGCAGCCGCCCTTCGGCGAGAATCATCACGCTGTGACCGTCGGGAAAAACGTACTCGTCATACTGAGGTTTAATCTGCACGCGCTTGATGCCCTTCGTCTTCTTCAGGCCGGCCATGTCGATCTCGTTGTCGAAGTGGCCGATGTTCCCGACGATCGCCTTGTCCTTCATCTGCGACATGTGCCCGGCCGTGATGATGTTCATGTTGCCCGTTGCGGTGACGAAGATGTCAGCCGTTTTGACGACGTCTTCGAGCGTCGTAACCTGGTAGCCTTCCATTGCCGCCTGAAGCGCGCAGATCGGATCGATCTCGGTGATCACGACGCGGGCGCCCTGACCCTTGAGAGCCTGCGCGCATCCCTTGCCGACGTCGCCATAGCCGCAGATCACTGCGACCTTGCCGGCTAGCATCACATCCGACGCGCGGAGAATCCCGTCGGTAAGCGAGTGACGGCAGCCATACAGGTTGTCGAACTTCGACTTTGTCACCGAATCGTTGACGTTGATCGCGGGGAAGAGAAGCGTTCCCGACTCCATCATCTGGTAGAGGCGGTGCACACCCGTCGTCGTCTCCTCGGATACCCCGCGCAGGTCCTTCGACATGCGCGTCCAGCGCTTCGGGTCCTTCTTGAGCTCACGCTTCAGCAAGCCGAGAATGACGCCATACTCCTCGGGCTCCTTGTTCGCATCGAACTCGGGCACTCGGCCGGCCTTCTCGAACTCGACGCCCCTGTGAACGAGCAGCGTCGCGTCGCCACCGTCGTCGAGGATCAAATTGGGGCCAGTGCCATCGGGCCAGACGAGCGCCTGGTCGGTGCACCACCAGTACTCCTCGAGCGACTCGCCCTTCCAGGCGAAAACCGGCGTGCCCTGGGGATCGCTCATCGTGCCGTTCTTGCCGACGACAACGGCTGCGGCGGCGTGATCCTGCGTCGAGAAAATGTTGCACGATACCCAGCGCACGTCGGCGCCGAGGTATGTGAGCGTCTCGATGAGGACGGCCGTCTGCACGGTCATGTGTAGCGAGCCCATGATCTTCGCGCCCGCGAGAGGCTGCTTGGCCTTGTACTCGGCGCGCAGCGCCATCAGGCCCGGCATCTCATGCTCGGCCAGGCGAATCTCGTTGCGCCCGTATTCGGCGAGCTCGAGATCCTTGACCTTGTACGGCTCCCGCCCTGCTTCGACTGCCGCCGTGAATGCGTTCATCGGTTCTGCGATCGTTGCCACTGTGCGCTCCATTTGATGGTCTGCGTGTTCTTGTTTAAGCGGTTTTCATGAGCGGAACCGCGTCCGCTTTCTTGCGCGAGCTTTTGGCTGCAACTGCACTTCGTTTGCCGGACGCCGCGAAAAGCATCGGACCTTTGGCGTCGGGGTCAGCCGGCAGTCCGGTATAACGAAAACTTTCCAATCCTGCCCCCTGCATCCACCCGCCAAGCGTGGCTGAGTCGAAACCCTGCCAGACGTGCCCCATCGTCTGCCGCAGATCCTGCCGGCCGTGCGGCATCATGTCGAGCACGAGAAGTCGTCCACCAGGCTTGAGCACTCGAACGGCTTCCGAGATCACGCGCGCCGGATCGCTGACGTAATGGAGTACGAGGAAGAGAAGTGCGACATCGACTTCTCCATCGGCGAGAGGCAATGCCTCCAGGCGTCCGCTTCGGATGTCGACGTTCTCAACTCCATGAAGCCGCTTTTTCGCCGCGGCCAGCATCGCGCCCGATTCGTCGACCGCGATCACGCGCTCGACGAAGGGCGCCAGCGACTGTGTGATCGCTCCCGTACCGCACCCAAGGTCGGCGACCGTCCACGACTCATCGAGCAATCCGAGAAGTGCGACATCCGCGCGGCGCCCGAACAGCTCGAGTCGCATCCTGTCCCATTGACCCGCGGAGGTCGAGAAGAACTGCTGTGACCGCGTGCTCCTCTCGGCCAGCACGGCCTGCGTGCGGCGCGCGTCGTGGTCGGCGGCGCTCGAGTGCATGACCTCGTCGCGCACGATGTGCCAGAGGCGCCGGCTTGGCGCATCCAGCGAGTCGGACGCTAGCCGATAGTGGCGGCTCGTTCCTTCGGCGCGCGCCTCCACCCAGCCTTCGGCGCTCAGCATCTTGAGGTGTCTGCTGATGGTGGACTGCGGAAGCTGAAGGATGGATCGCAGCTCATTCACGCTGAGCTCGTTCCGTTCGAGGGCGAGCAACAGCCTGCTCCTCGTCGGGTCGGCGAGGGCAGTCATCTGCCCGAACAGGGCGGGGGCGGTCAAATCGTCAATCCGTTCATCCGGATTAAAGGTTATAGCAACTGGGCCTGTAAGTCAAGCGCCCTGTAAGCCCGGCCGTGAACCCCTATCTTTGCCGAATGATTTCGAGGCCTTTGCGCATCGGTTTGGTGTTCATCGCCTCCGCCTGCGCGCACCACCACGGAACCGCCCGAGTTTTTCAGGATTGCAACGACGGCGGGTACTGCAGGGATGTTCAGTTCGGAGCTGCTGCCGAGTCGACCATCGTGGCCTCGGAGGAATGGCCCAGTTACGGCCGCACTCCGTACGGCGACCGACACTCCCCGCTCCGTCAGATCGATACCAGCAACGTCTCGAAGCTCGAGGTTGCGTGGCGGTTTCACACCGGCGAAGGCGCACCCGAATTCAAGACTCGTGCACCGACAGCGCTCGAGGTCACCCCGCTGGTGTTTCGCGGGACGATGTATTTAAGCACGCCGCTCGGGCGCGTCTTTGCGGTTGATCCCGTCACGGGCGCCCAACACTGGCTCTTCGATCCGAAGGTCGATCGCAGCACGCAGTTCGGAGACTTCGCCAATCGCGGCGTTGCGCTCTGGGTCGATAGCACGGCGGCGGATGGCGCGCACTGCTCGCTGCGGATCTTCGTCGCGACCATAGACACGCGGCTGATTGCGCTCGACGCGGCGAGCGGTTCTCCGTGCAGTGGTTTCGGAAGCGGAGGCACCGTGCAGCTCCGCGATGGATTGCGAAAC
>JADGQU010000080.1 GCA_017881545.1 Gemmatimonadaceae bacterium | reverse complement strand
GGGGGTCATTGCGGGTGACCGTTTCCTCGTTCAGCGCTTCGATCATGGACGGACGGAGGGGGGACGCGTCGTTCTCGGCACCGTTGCGGGTGGATTGATGGGGGCCGGTGTCGCCACCCTCTTCGATACAAATAATCCAAATCTGCATCTCGTGCTTGGACTGGCGTCTGTCGGCGGTCTCGCCGGAATCATCGCGACGGAGAGCTATCTCGCCCCGGCTGCCGACGCCGGACCTCGCCGCTTGAGTGTAACTTTTAACCCGGCGAGCCTCGCGCTGCTGGCCACGCGCACCCCGGGAAACCACGCGCTACTCAATGTGAGATTCTAGTGGACACCACGACGACACTCACCTTCGGCGACAGACTTCAGGGAAGCTTCGAGCAGCTCTATCGGTACGTCCCCGCGCTCTTCGGCGCGCTGGTCATCCTCTTCGCCGGCTATCTCCTGGCGAGACTGCTCGAGAAGGGAACCGACCGGTTGATGCGGCGGATCCATCTCACCCAGATCCTCGAGCGCGGCGGCGTAATGCAGGCGGTGGAGCGGTCGGGATCGCGCGTGAACCCGACGCGCGTCGCGGGCAGTCTCGTCTTCTGGTTCGTGATGTTCGCGGTGATGCTCGTCGCCGCCAACGCACTGGGACTTCAGTCCCTCGCCAACGTCTTCTCGGAGCTCGTGAGCTACATCCCGAGCGTCATCGCCGCGATCGTCATCATGATCGTCGGCATCGTGCTGGGCAGCTTCGTCGGCGGGTTGATCATGGCGTCGGCGGGTGGATTGCACGGCGGACCGACGCTGGCGCGCGTGGGGAAGGGCGGCGTCGTCGTGCTCGCCGTCTTCATGGCGCTCCAGGAGCTGGGCGTCGCGACGGAGATCGTCACGACGGCCTTTGCGATTCTGTTTGGTGCGATTGCGCTCGCGCTATCGCTGGCCTTCGGACTCGGCGGTCGCGAGCTCGCCGGCGAGGTCACCCGCCAATGGTACAGTCGCTACAAGGAAGAACGTGACAACATCGAGCGCGAGAATCGCGAGCTCGACAAGGAGGAAGGGATCGCGCCGCCGGACGACTACGTGCGACCCACTTACGGCATTCGCAACACCGGGCCGCACGACGTAGTTCGCCCGCCCGAGTGAGCTCGCCCGCCGCGGCATCACCAGCAGTGACGTCCGCGACGAGAGAGCTCGTGAGAGCGTTGTCGCTCCGTGATGCGATTGCGCTCGTCCTCACCGTCATCGGAACCGGCGTCTTCCTCAAGACTGCGCCGATGGCGCAGCTCGTCGGCAGTCCGTCCAATGTGCTGCTCGCCTGGCTCGCCGCCGGGCTTCTCTCTCTCGCCGGCGCGCTGACTTACGCCGAGCTCGGCGCGATGATGCCGGAGGCGGGGGGAGAGTACGTGTTCCTGCGCGAAGCGTACGGCGATCTTCCGGCGTTTCTGTTCGGCTGGTCGTTGGTGATGATCATGGCGAGCGGCGGACTCGCCGCGGTCTCGACCGCGCTCGCGTCGTTTCTCGCCTCGTTCGTTCCGCTCGATGCGGTCTTTACCACGCACGACTTCCACGTGCTGGGTCAGGTCGTGCACTGGAGACTCGGGATCCAGCAGGTCGTGGCCGTAGCCGTGATTCTCCTTTTCGCAGCCATAAACGCCCGTGGCATTCAGTTGGGTCGCCGAGTTCAATGGACTGCGACGATCGCCAAGCTGGGCGGGATTGCGGTGATCGTGCTGGGGGCATTTCTCCTGTCGCGCAGCGGGTCATGGGAGCATCTGAAGAGGCCCGTTACGGCGAGCATCGCGTCCGGCGGCGTAGGAGCGTTCGGCGCCGCGATGCTCGCGGCTCTCTGGGCCTACCAGGGATGGTCGAACGTCCCGATGATGGCCGGCGAGATCGAAAAGCCCGAGCGCAACGTCCCGCGCGCGTTGATCTTCGGCATGCTGATCGTGATCCTCGTGTATCTCGTCACGAATCTCGCCTACTTCTACGCGCTGCCGTATAGCGAGATACTGACGTCCAACTCGACCGCTTACCGTGACGCACTTCCGGTGGCGGCCAAAGCGGCTCAGACATTCTCGTCGTACGGCGCGCAGATTGTCTCGATCGCCTTCATGATCTCGGCGATTGGCGCGCTCAACGGCATCACGATGATGAACGCGCGCGTTCCGTTTGCGATGGCGCGCGACGGACTCTTCTTCGGCCCGCTGGCGAACTTGAGTGAGACGTCGAACGTGCCGGCGAACGCGATCTGGTTTCAGGGAATCTGGGCGTGCGTGCTCGCGCTGTCCGGGACTTTCGATCAGATCACCACGTCGGTGATCTTCGCCGTCTGGGTGTTCACCGCGCTCGTCGGGTCGTCGCTATTCGTGCTGCGGAGAAAGTTGCCCGCTGCTCCGCGCCGGTACCGCGCGATCGGCTATCCGGTTGTGCCTGCGCTCTTCGTCCTGGTTGCGGGATGGCTGGTCATCAACAGCTTGACGGCGTACCCCGTCGAATCTGGTGTGGGCCTCTTTCTCATCGCGCTCGGGCTGCCGTTCTACTTTTACTTTCGCAGGAGCGGCTGGCTGACGCGGGCCCGGATGAAGGAAAGGCCGCACTAGCGGACGGCTCCGCTCATATCGTCCCAGCCAGGTACTGCTTCCGAACGCGTTCAGGGTGACGCTCGATCGCATAGCGCAGCATGGTGCGCGGCATCTGCTGATAGTGTCGCCTGAGGAAGCCATCCAGCGCTTTGCGATCCCGCTTCCCGACCTCGCGCAGCATCCACCCGACCGCCTTGTGAATCAGGTCGTGCGTATCGCGCAGCAACAACTCGGCGATCTTTAGCGTCGGCCGGAATTCGTTGCGCTTGATGAAATGGAAAGTCGATACGATCGCGATGCGCCGCTCCCACATGTTCTTTGACCGGGCCAGCCGTTCGAGCAGCGCTATTTTCTCGGCGTCCAGATGCGGCCCCACGATGTATTCTGCGGATGCATCGACCAGATCCCAGTTGTTGATCTGGCGGGTATTCGCGAGATATGCGCGGTGAATCCGATTTCGCCGCGACTCATCGCCGCGGTCATATCCCTCCACGAGGAGAAGTAGTCCGACCAATCGCTCCTCGTGCCACGATGACTCGAGCAGGTCGAGAGCCGACGCGTCATCGAGATCGCGATACTTGCGCACGAGACCGCGCATAATGGGCACAGTCAGGCCAAGGAACTTGTCGCCCTCACCGTACTGACCCGGCCCGGTCTTGAAGAAGCGCAGCGAGTGGACCGCGCGCACCGGATCCGCCAGCTCCTTCAGCTCGGCGCGCAGCGCTGCGAGGCTTGGAGTCACCGCGATGCCGCGGCTCCGTTCACGATCGCGCGCGCCACCGCCTGTTGAAGAGGTCCGACATCGGGGAAATATCCGCGCGCATCTGTCCCCATGTTCTGGCGATTTGTGAGCAGCACGATCGACAGCTTGTATTGTGGAACGCCGGCCACATACGTGCCCGTGAAACCCGTGTGCGAGAAGCTCCCCGCCGGCAGATAGCCCGGGGCCTGCCAGCCGAGGAAATTCTGGTATTTGTCGCGCGTGAGGAACGTGTCCACCACTTCGGGTCGAATGTACCGACGCCCGCCATAGCTCCCGCGGTTGTTGAGTAGATCGAGCAGGACCCGGAGATCCGCCGCGGTCGAGAAGAGTCCAGCGTGTCCCGCCACGTCCCCGTTCGCATAAAACGAATTGCCGTCATCGACCTCGCCAACGAGCACTCTCTGCCGCCAGCCATTCCACACGGTCGGATCGCCCAGGTATCGGTATCCGAACGTCGAGTCGTAAACCATGTGACGCTCGTACACATTGCCTTGTTCTGTCGCCGCGAACTCCGTGAAGCCGTGCGCTTTCGGGTTGAACGTCGTGGAGCGAAGTCCGAGCGGCCGATAGAGGCTATCCTCCAGGAATCTGTCGAGCGGCTCCCCGCTCACACGCTCGACGATGTAACCGAGCAGCATGAAGCCGAGGTCGCTGTAGTGCCGCGCGTCGCCGACGCCCCACTCCAACGGCATATCGCGGATGACGGCATAGGTCTGGGCGCCGTTCGCGGCGTGATAGTACAGCGGCTGCCACTGCACGAGCCCCGCTGAATGCGAGAGCAGATGCCTGACAGTGATGCTGTCGAGATGCGGCCCACGAAAATCCGGCAGGTACCTCGACACCGGAGCATCGAGCTCGACCCTCCCCCGATCAACTAGTAGCGCCATTGCCATCGTCGTCGCCATGACCTTGGTGACCGACGCCAGGTCGAACATTGTCGATGTGCGCATAGCGGCCGGTGTGGCGAGCCGGCGTCCGTCGTAGTCGTTGAGCTGCGCGTACCCGAACGCGCGCTCATGCACCACCCGGCCATCCTTTGCGACGAGAAATACCGCGCCGGGAATCAGCGTGCCAATCGAGCTCTCTATCAGGGAATCAGCGATCGTGACACCGCGCGCGAGCGCCGGATCAGCAGCACCAGGAGAGCCAGCATGAGTGTATGCTCCGCAGCCCAGAACTACGGAGAAACCCACCGCCGTTGCGAAGAGAAATCGAGTCATATAATCCGAAAAGATCCGCAAAGTCCTGTGAACTGCAACCGACCAGCTGTCGCCCCGCAACCAGGTCAGACCGCTCAATTTGCGTTTCTGAGGGGATTCCTTGACAACATGACAGGACGCTAACATTCTTGCGCCTGTTTTTTCGCGAGACCATCTCACCTGCCCTACTGGAGGAGAACTGTGACGAGGAGCAAGAGGACATGACCCCCACTCCCATCAATCAGGCAGATACCGCGTGGATGCTGGTTGCCACCGCACTGGTGCTCGTGATGACGCCAGCCCTCGGATTCTTCTACGGGGGACTCGTCAGAGCGAAGAACACGCTCAACACCATGATGATGAGTTACGTCGCGCTCGGCTTCGTCGGGATCGCGTGGGCTTTCATCGGCTACACGCTCGCGTTTTCGACCGGCTCGAATTGGCTTGGCGGATTGGATAACGCCTTCTTCCGGAACGTCGGGCTCGATGCAAAGGGGACGATCCCCCACATCCTGTTCGCCGGCTATCAGGCGACCTTCTGCGTAATCACCGCCGCGCTCATCTCGGGCGCGATCGTGGAGCGCATGCGTTTCGGCCCGTACGTCGCCTTCATCACGCTCTGGTCGATCGTCGTTTACGCGCCGATCGCGCACTGGGTTTGGGGCGGAGGCTGGCTCGGTAAGCTCGGCGCTCTCGATTTCGCGGGTGGGACCGTCGTTCATATCAACGCCGCCGCTGCGGCGCTCGTCGTCGCGGTCGTACTCGGCGCTCGGAAGGACTACGCGCGGCAGGCAATTATTCCGCAGAACGTGCCTTTCACGCTGCTTGGCGCCGGCCTCCTCTGGTTCGGATGGTTCGGCTTCAACGGTGGGAGCGCGCTCGGGGCGAATGCGTCGGCGGCGCTCGCCTTCTCCAACACGATGTTCGCCCCGATGGGGACACTGGTCGTGTGGAGCCTGCTGGACATCACGCGCACGAAGAAGACGACCGCAGTCGGGGCGGCAACCGCGATCGTGGTGGGTTTGGTTGCAATCACTCCCGCAGCAGGTTTTGTGAGTCCAGTATCCGGAATCGCGCTTGGCGCAATCGCCGCGGTTCCGAGCTACTTCACCATTCTCTGGAGATCCGGCACCCGGCTCGATGATTCGCTCGACGTGATCGCGGCGCACGGAGTCGGCGGAACGGTAGGAGCGTTGCTCACCGGAGTTCTCGCGCAAAAAATCTGGAACGGCACGGCCGACGGCGCGCTGTTCGGCAATCCCCGCCAGCTCGGTATCCAGTTCGTGGCAGTAGTCGCCACCATTATTTATAGCATGGTTGGAACGTTCGTGATCCTGAAAGCGATAGCGCTGGTCGTGCCTCTTCGCGCGAGCCAGAAAGAGGAGGGAGTCGGCATGGACGTCACCCAACACGGGGAAGAGGCGTACAGCAGCGGCGAAGGCGCGATTCTCGTTCAACCCGACAGAGGCTAATCATATGAAGCTCGTCGTAGCGATCATTCGACCGGAAAAGCTCAACGAAGTACTCGAGGCATTGTACAGGGCCGAAGTCCGTGGACTAACGATCAGCCGAGTCCGCGGTCATGGTGGCGAAACCGAAGCGGTCGAGACCTACCGGGGCACGACCGTAAAAGTTGAGCTGCACGACAAGGTGAGGATCGAGATCGGCGTCTCGGACACATTTGTCCAGCCAACCGTGAAGGCGATTCTTGCCGCCGGCGCCACCGGCGAGGTAGGCGACGGCAAGGTCTTCGTTCTTCCCGTCGAGAAGGTCTACCGGATTCGCACCGGGGAAGAGGATCGTTCGGCCGTCACTCCGGTAGTTGGCGAGGAAAGCGGCGTCTAGCGGCTCACCACGCGGAAGGTGCAGAGTCCGTGCGGCGCGAGGTGTCCGAGGGTGATGAGCGCGCCGCCGGCGTAAATTTCCACGACAGAGCAGCCTTGCGATGGATCACTATAGAGCTGCTCCAGTCGAAATGGCCTTTGTGGCGGTCCCGCCGGGAAAACAACGGTGAGGCTGTCGATCAACCGGTCGCCAAAATTCAACGCGATCAAGACGGTCTCCTCGGGAGACCGCCGGATGATCGCAAATGCCGCGCGGTTGGTTGTCGAGCCTGTCTGGAGATCGCCGGCGCGCAGCGCGGGGTGCTCGTTGCGCAGATGAATCAACGCGCGGTAGTGATTGAGCAGCGATGAGGGATCCTTGTCCTGAGCGGCCACATTTTTCGAAACCCAATCGCGCTGTGGCGCCGACCACGGAGTCCCGGTCGTGAATCCAGCCCTGGCCGCGCTGCTCCACTGCATTGGAGTTCGAATCTGCTCATCGGGCTTCGGTCCGATCATCCCGATCTCCTCGCCGTAGTAGACGAAGGCCATCCCCGGCAGCATCAGCATCGCACTCGCCGCCACGCGCGCCTTCGACATGTCGCCAAGGACACTCATCGTGCGCGGCTGGTCGTGGTTGGTGAGAAACGGAGACCACCGGCCGGCTGGAAGCTTCCGGTTCGTCTCCGTCAGTGATTGATAAAACGGAGTCGCATCCCCAGTGGCTGCCGCCTCGATTGTCCCGGCAGCAACGTCGAAGGCAAAATACGAGTCGAGCTGGTCCGGGTAGTACGACGCGAGGATATCTATCGAGCCGTCACCCATCTCCCCGATGGTGAACGAACCGGGTGCCTCCCGCCTGATCGCATCGCCGAGGACGTGCAGAACTTCGTGGGTGCCACGCGTGTGCTTGAGCTGATCTCCTTCTTCGACCAGATACGGGATCGCGTCGAAACGAAAGCCGTCGACGCCCATCTCCTTCAGCCAGTACGAAGTGACTTTCTTCATCTCCTGAACTACAGCGGGAGTGCCGTAGTTGAGATCCGGCATCCCGTGCCAGAATACTCCGTAGTAGTACTCGTCACGCACCGGCGACTTGTGCCACGCCACCTGCCCCCACGGTCCCGGTTGATTCGGATTCACCGCTGACCATCGGTACCACGAGCGATAGGGACTCGCCGGATCTTTGAGCGCCGATTGGAACCAGGGGTTCTCGCTCGACGAATGGTTGGGAACGAAGTCGACGATGATGCGGATGCCACGTCTGTGCGCGGCTCTCACCAGCTCCCGAAAATCCTCGTCGGTGCCGTAGCGCGGATCTACATGGTAGTAGTCGGTGACATCGTAGCCATGGTAGCTCGCGGATTTGGCGATCGGCATCAGCCACACACAGTTCGCGCCGAGGTCGGAGGTCGTCCGCGGATTTCCGTCGTTGATGTAATCGAGATGCGAGATCAGACCGCGCAGATCGCCGACTCCATCCCCGTCGGCATCGGCGAAGGAGCGGACGAATACCTCGTAGCAAACGCCGTCGCGCCACCACTGGGTCACGGCGCTCGGCGCGCCGGCCGCGCTCGTCGAAAGTGTGCTCCTGGAACACGCGACCGCGATGAAAGCACACGCGAGGACGACACCAGATTTTGCCACCGATCTGTTCTCCGCTCTGTTTGATGACTAACCGCCTGAATGTGCTGCCCAGCGGCTAGCTGCGTTAGCGGCGAAACACCATTCCAATCTTCAGGCTGGCGACTCTTACCCCATTTGTATTACTGTGAACTGCGTTGTCGGGGTCCGCGAGACACTCCCGTATGTGCGGCCCGATCCGCCAACGCAATCGTCGAGGAAACTCTTTGATGCGTTCCCGTTTCGTTTTTCTGGCGTTTGTCGGCGCAAGCATGGCCTGCTCTCAGGCAAAGCCGGCGCACGCCCCAAGTCCGAGCGTCAAAGTGGTTCACGACACCGTCACCGTCCGCGATCCTGAGCTGGACAAGCGCGTCTCGCGCCTCGAGCTCCAGCTGCTGGCGCGCGACGCGCAGATCGAAGATCTCCAGGCCCGACTGGAGGACACGCGCGCCGAGGTTGTGCGGGCGATGGCAAAGCTTCAGTCGGTGGCGAGCCGTGCCCAGGCCGCATCGGCAATGGCCGAGGCCGAGGTCGCTCTTCAGATGCTGAAGTCGGGAGCGTCAGCAGATCCGCCCGAAGCGGCGCAGGTCACCCGGCTGGTTCGCCAAAGCGCCACAGAATTCGACAAGGCGAACTATGGGGGCGCGCTCTATCTGG
>JADGQU010000079.1 GCA_017881545.1 Gemmatimonadaceae bacterium | reverse complement strand
TCTGCGCGAGAAATGGACGCTCTCCGTGAGTTTTCCCGTAGACGATGATCGCCCCACCGGGCGTGAGAGCGAGTGTGGCGCCGGGCCCTCCATTTTCGAGCGCTTCGCAGGAAACCACGGCTATCGCCGGTAGATCTCCCGTGAACGCACCAGCTTCTCCAACAGTTGCCGCCAGCAAAACCTCATGCCCAAATCCAATCAGTGTCTGCGCGAGCCCTTCGAGCAGCGCCACATCAGTGCCAACGAGAATCACTTTTACCACTAGGCAGTTTCCCTCAGACAGCCAGGCGTTGAACAGATGTCAGATCGGCCCCGCTGATCTCGATTACCTTCGTCCGCGAGGAGTGACCGGAAACGATGCACACATTGCGCCGTGAAGTATCGAGCGCTTTGGAAAGGAGCTCGACCATGGCCTCGTTCGCCAATCCGTCGACCGGAGGAGCTGTAACGCGCACCTTCAGCGCGACGCCCTGCAATCCCGCGATCTCATTCTTCGACGCGCGAGGCTGGAGGCGAACCGAGAATCGCACCGCATCTCCTCGGCGATGTGCGTCAAAGCCGCTCACATCAAGCGCAACAGCAACGACTCGATGATGTTGAGCAGTACATAGGCGAGAATCGGAGTGATGTCGAGTCCGCCGAGGTTGGGTACGATGCGCCGGAGGGGAGCGAGCATCGGCTCGCTCAGCCGGTAGCTCCAGTTGACCCACTTCGAGAAGGGGGAGATCGGTAGCCAGGAGCTTATCACCCTCACGACAATCGCGGCCTTGAGAACCGTGAACGTCCAGCTCACGAGCAGACGGAAGACTCCACCCGCTCCTTCCTGCGATGCGATGATGGACTTAACCACTTCGAGGCGAATCATGTCCAGCAGCGTGAGCAGCAGGATGCCGCCGATTACGATTGCGGCTAGCGCCCATAGGGGAGCTGCCGCAGGAGTCCCGCCGGCGCGGACCACTTTCCGCTCGATCGGCGCGATGATGGGATCCACCGTCGAGCGGCAGAATCGCGCGACTGCGTTGAAGGGACTGATCTTTCTCGTGCGAACCGCCCAGTCGAGCAGGCAAATCGCGCCGAACACGCCCGCTATCGACAGCAGCGCCGTGCGAAGAACGAGGATTACCGCGTCGGCGCCGGCAAGAAATGTCTCCATCTACTGGAGCGTCGGTCTCATGTGCAGCTCCTTTACGAGGAAGGCAAACCGATCTGCCGCCTCGTCGATCTGCTTGGTCGTCGGCTTTCCCGCGCCGTGGCCGGCTTTCGTCTCGATCCTTACGAGAATGGGATTCGCGCACGCCTGAGCCGCCTGGAGCGTAGCGACGAACTTGAAGGTGTGACCCGGCACGACTCGATCGTCGTGATCCGCGGTGAAGGCGAGAGTCGGCGGGTAGCAGGTCGCCGGCTTGATGTTCTGAAGCGGGGAATAGGCGCGCAGGTACTTGAACTGATCAGCATTGTCCGACGATCCGTAGTCCGACGTCCACGCCCACCCGATCGTGAACTTCTGGAAGCGGAGCATGTCCATGACTCCGACTTCGGGCAGCGTCGCTCCAAACAGTTCGGGACGCTGAGTCATCACCGCTCCCACCAGCAGTCCGCCATTCGAGCCGCCGCGGATCACCAGTTTCGGAGTGGACGTGTACTTCTGACTGATCAGGTACTGCGCCGCCGCGATGAAATCGTCGAAGACGTTTTGTTTCTTCGCCAGCATCCCTCCCTCGTGCCAGTCTTTTCCGTATTCGCCGCCACCGCGGAGATTGGCGACTGCGTAAACGCCGCCCATCTCCAGCCACACGATGTTGGCAGGCGAGAAGGTGGGTGTGATGGAGATGTTGAAGCCGCCGTACGCGTAGAGGAGCGTCGGGTTGTTCCCGTCGAGCTGGATTCCTTTCTTTGCCGTGATGAACATCGGCACCCGCGTACCGTCCTTGCTCGTGTAGAAGACCTGGCGTGTTTCGTAGGACGCGGGATCGAACGCGACCTTCGGCGCCCTGAAGACCTCGCTTTTGCGGGACTTCAGGTCGAAGCGGTAGATCGTGGTAGGAGAGAGGAATGAGGTGAAGCTGTAGAACATCTCGTCGTCGCCCTGACGCCCGTTGATGTCGCCGACCGTCCCGATGCCGGGCAGTGGCAGCTCTCCACGCGCAGTGAAACCGCCGCCGAGGGATTGGCCGCGCTCGCGCTGAATGATCGGAGCCGTGCTCGTGTCATCGTAGACGCTGCCCGGATTGCGGGGCTGCTGTTGTGTCGGCTGTCCGCGTGGCCGCTGGTCCCGCGTATCGTTGCGGGACGCGCTGAAGAAGCGCACGCTCGAGTGCGCATCCTGTAGATAATTGGCGACGATGTCGTTGCCGCCCATCGATGCGCTCTCGAGAGCGTCCTTGCTCTCGGGGATGATCGTGTTCCAGCGCTCTTCGCGCGGGTTGTCGATGCTGATCGAGACGATCCGTCCCTTCGGCGCGTTCCGGTCGGTGCGCACGTAGAAATTTGTGCCCCTGTTGCCCACGAACGAGTATTCGGCGTCGAGCTTGTCGATCAGGCGGACGACCGGGTTGTTGATCTGCGGCTTGCCCGGGTTGTCGAGGTCTATGAAATAAAGCCTCGTACGCACGTCGGTGCCCTGCGAGACCGTGATGATCAGGTATTGGCCATCGTCGGTGACGTTGCCGTTGAACAACCAGTCGGGCTGGTCGGGACGATCATAGACCAGCTCGTCGCGCGACTGTAGCTGCCCAACCCGGTGGTAGTAGAGCTTATGATTGCGGTTGGTGTTGGTCATCTTGTTGCCCGACGTCGGCTCGTCGTAGCGCGAGTAGAAAAAGCCCTTGTTGTCGTGCGTCCACGAGAGCGAAGAGAACTTGACCCACTTCACGGTGTCCGGGAGATCGCGCGCCGTGTTCACATCGCGGACGTGCAGCTCCCGCCAGTCGGACCCGCTGGTCGAGAGGCTGTACGCGAGATAGCGCCCATCGTCCGACGCAGCTGTTCCCGAGAGCGCGACAGTGCCGTCGCTCGAGAGCGTATTCGGGTCGAGCAGCACGCGAGTGGGAGCGTTCTTGTTGTCCTGCACGTACAGCACGCTCTGATTCTGGAGTCCCGTGTTGAGGAAGGAGAAATAGCGCCCGTTTTCCTTGAACGGCGCGGACCACCGCGCGTAATTCCAGAGCTGCTCCAGTCTGGCCTTGATCGCCGCGCGCTCCGGAATCGTCGCCAGGAATGAGTCGGTGAGCCTGTTCTGGGCCTCCACCCACGCTTTCGTCGCTGCCGCGTCGACGTCCTCTAGCCAGCGGTAGGGATCGGCGATGCTCGTTCCGTGGTAGTCATCCACTTGCGTGCCGCGGGCGGCAGCCGGATACGCGAGGGGAGCGCTCGTCGTCTGGGCGGACAGCGTGCCCGCCAGTGACAGGAGCAACGAAAGGACGGTGACGCCGAGGTTGGGCGTCCGGAAGTTGTGGCGCATGGGTGACTTGCCTACTGGGCGAATGGTTATGATGTACTCCAATCTACGACGCAACGTCGGTTAGGTTCCACTGGAATTTGTCCCTTGCCAAATGGCGGTGTGTTGAATGCCCAAGGTCACGCGACCATTGCAGAAAGACAGGCACTACTGGCTTCTCAAGTCGGATGCCGATTCGTTCTCCTTTGAAGATCTCTGGAATTTGCCCAACCGGACGACCAACTGGGACGGCGTGCGGAATTTCCAGGCGCGGAACTTCATGCGCGACGAGATGAAAAAGGGCGATCTGGCTTTTTTCTACCACTCCGGCGGGGCCGATCCCGGAATAGTCGGAATCGTCGAGATCGTGCGCGAAGGATATCCCGACCACACCGCGCTCGATCCAAAGGATCCGCACTTCGATCCGAGGAGCAAGAACGGGGAGTCCTACTGGTCGATGGTGGACATCCACGCGATCGAACGTTTTCCACGGCATGTATCGCTCGCCGAGATGCGGACGAAACCCGAGCTCGAGGGGATGCCGCTCCTCCAGAAGGGGAACCGGCTCTCGGTTCAAAGAGTGGGTGCGGCGGAGTGGAACGCGGTCCTCCATATCTCGCAACAGGATGCCGGCAAAGCTGGCTGACCGCTCGAGAATGGCGCCGCGGCCAGGCGAGGTATAATGTTGGCCTTGGCAGGTCGTGGTCTCGACGGATGCCGCCCCTTTTTTGGGATTTGGAGGACACCATGAAGCGCCTCGCCCACCTCTGCGCCGCAGCCGCAGCCACTTCGCTCATGAGCTGCGCGTCGCATCCCCCTCAGACCCAGGTCACAGCCAGCGATTTCGACCTCAATCCTCTCGTTGGTGAGTGGCGCGGGGCCTACAGCAGCGCGCAAACCGGACGAACGGGCACTATTGCTCTCACTCTTCGCGCGGGCGAGTCCTCCGCCACCGGCAATGTCGTGATGATCCCACGTCCTGACTCGTTGCTGACGCCGGCCGAGCGCGAGCTCGTGGCCAACGTTGGTGCGCCGGGAAGGTCGGTGATCAAGATGAAGTTCATCAGGAAAGAAGGGGGCAATCTTACCGGGACGCTCGATTCGTATCAGGATCCCGATTGTGGATGTCCGGTCATAACCACGTTTCAGGGCACGTTTCGCGATGCCCGCACAATCGAGGGAACATTCAGCACCGTCCCATCCCAGCCGGGGCACGGTGTCACGGGCGGAACATGGAAGATGACGCGAGTTAAGCGGCTCTAATCGCACACTTCGATTATCACCCGAGACGGCGTTGCGCTAAATTTGATGCAATCAACTGGAGAACAGGATGCCGAAGACCGGTTCGACTGCATCACGCACCGCGCCCAAAAAGAGCGCGGTTAAACCAGCCGCTGATCCCAAAAGGCCAGCCGCTGCGACCAACAACAAGGACTCCGCGAAGCCATCCCCCGCCGCACCAGCTTCCAAGGCGGGAAGCGCCCTCGAGATAAAAGACACCCGCACGGGTAAGGTATACAGCGTCCCGGTCGCGGATGGCGCGATCCGCGCTCCCGAGCTCAAGAAGATCAAGAGTGACGACCCCGACGATTCGGGCCTCATGAGCTATGATCCGGCGTTCTTAAATACTGCGTCGTGCCGGAGCGCCATAACGTTCATCGACGGCGACAAGGGAATCCTTCGCTACCGCGGGTATCCCATCGAGCAGCTCGCAGAAAACGCGACGTTCCTCGAAGTCGCGTGGCTTCTTCGCCACGGCGAGCTGCCGAACCCGCAGGAGTACGACCAGTTCCTGCACGACATCACCTTTCACACCTACGTGCACGAGAACTTTCGGAAGTTCCTCGAAGGCTTCCGTTACGACGCGCATCCGATGGCGATGCTCAACAGCTCGATCGCCGGCCTGGCGTCGTTCTATCCGTCGGCCCGCAACATCTTCGACGAGACCGAGCGGAACATCTCGATGATCCGGCTCCTGGCGAAGACGCCGACGATTGCCGCGTTCTCGTACCGCCACGTGAAGGGACTTCCCTTCGTGTACCCGGACAATCGGCTCTCGTATGTCGAGAACTTCCTGTCGATGATCGCGCGCATGAGCGAGTCGAAGTACGAGGCGAACCCCGTGTTCGCGCGCGCTCTCGAGATCCTGTTCATTCTGCACGCCGACCACGAGCAGAACTGCTCGACCAATGCGGTGCGCGCCGTTGGCAGCTCGCACGTCGATCCGTTTTCCTCCGTCTCGGCCGGGGTCGCAGCGCTGTTCGGTCCGCTCCATGGCGGCGCCAACGAGCAGGTTCTCCGCATGATCAGCGAGATCGGCAGCGTCAAGAACGTCCCCAAGTTCATCGAGACGGTGAAGAGCGGCGAGGGCGGGAGGCTGATGGGGTTTGGCCACCGCGTTTACAAGAGCTACGATCCGAGGGCCAAGATCGTGAAGAAGCTGGCCGACGAAATATTCAAGATCGTCGGCGTCGACAAGGATCTCGAGATCGCGCTGGAACTGGAGCGGATCGCGCTTTCCGACGACTACTTCACGTCGCGGAAGCTGTACCCGAACGTCGATTTCTACACGGGATTGATCTACCGCTCGATGGCGTTCCCGACCGACTTCTTCACGGTGCTTTTCGCGATCGGTCGCATGCCGGGTTGGCTCGCGCAGTGGGAGGAGATGCTGCTCGACAAGGAGCAGAAGATCGCGCGGCCGCGGCAGATATACGTCGGGTACCAGGAACGGCCGTACCGGAGCAAGCTCAAGGCGAAGTAATCGGGGGACGGCGAACAATTCGGATCCATTCTGGCAACTGCAAACTGAACGGGATCCGAGATCTAACAAACTGAGAAGAACGGGATCCGAGATCTGAGAGGCATGGATCTGAGTGACTAGTCACCGCGCTCTGACCGTATCGGGCGCGTATCCTGCTACAACCGACCGCCTGTGCCGTTACGCCACTCAGATACGTCGCAGACGTAGTTACTAAACTCTGGTATCTACGCTTCTCAGGTCTCGGATCCAGTTCAGTTTTCAGTTGCCAGATTTCGGATCCCGTTCAGCTCTCAGTTGTCAGTAGTCAGATTGCCCGTCAGCGCCCGCTCTCGTCCGATCGCGTCCAGAATTACGGACGCCCGCCGTCTCTCCTGAATGACACATCGCATTCGAATCGCCGATTGATCGGCGGGGTTCGTCATGAACTATGGGCTCACTAGTGGCGACGGTTCTGGCTGACCTCCTCCCCGTCTGGTAAATAGATGAAGCCAGCTCTCGGTATCCTTGCCGGCGTAGTCCTCGTATCTGCCTGCGTCCGAACCAACGCCGCACTGATCGATCCCAGTGTTCAATTGGCCCGAACCTGCCCGGAAGCAGTAAAGCTTTTTACCACTCCCGATCGCGTTAGCCAGCCCTATCGCGAAATCGCGGTGCTCAACGCCAAGGGCGAGTCCAATTGGTCGGATGAGGGGGACATGATCCAGTCCATGCGCGAAAAGGCGGCGGAGGTTGGCGCGAACGGCATCATTCTGAGCAAGATCGACGAGCCTAGCGCTCTCACCAAAGTGATCGGAGCGGTCGCCAAGACGGGGAGCCAGCGGAAGGGCAACGCGCTCGCGATCTATGTCCCGTCGGATTCGACGAACACCGCGACGGTTTGCGCCAAGGCGAAGAACAAGTGAGCCCTCTGCATTTTGCGAGACGCAACTATTCCTGACGACGGGACGAGGCGCGTCACACCGGGGTGACACTCGAGAGCGTTATGCTCGATGTGATCACGCTAACCGCACGGCGTAGGCATTGCGCTCTACTCAGTTGAATCGAGAGTGACTCTCTGAGCGATTGTGCCCTTTCCAGCCCGGATGCGCCGTGAACATCAAAGTCCTTGTCTTTCTGCCGATCGCTGTCGCGGCATCGGCCTGCTACCACAATGTCAGTACCAGTGCCACCAAGCTCGACCCAAGCGTACGCCTGGCTCGAACGTGCCCTCTTGGCGTGAAGCTTTATACGGCTCCGGATCGCCTACAACAGTCCTACCGCGAAGTTGCGCTCCTCAACTCGACCGGCCAGATACACTATACGGACGAGGGAGCGATGTTCTGGTCGATGCGAGAAAATGCGGCCGCCGTCGGCGCCAACGGGATCATACTCGGTGAAATCGACGAGCCCGACGCAATTACAAAAGTGGCTGCCGACGTCGCGAAGACGGAAGCTGTGCGGAAAGGAAAGGCGATGGCTATTTACGTTGCCGCGGATTCGGCAAACTCTGTTGCAGCCTGCGCGAACTACAAAGGTCCTTCGCGGCTACGGCGCCTCTTGTCGCTTTAGCTCCGGTCCGGAACCCACCCGCCCTCAACTACTAGTAGCGCCTTCTTCACTCCGGGTAACCCGCTGTACCCGCCGATCGAGCCATCGCTCATCACCACTCGATGGCATGGCACTACCACCGCGACCGGATTCGCCCCGCACGCCTGCGCCACCGCGCGCGTGGCCTTCGGGCGATTGATCGCCTGAGCCACGTCGAGGTACGAGCGCGTCGAACCGGCTGGAATAGCCAGAAGCTGGTTCCAGACCTCGCGCTGGAAATCGGTGCCCTGCAAATCGAGCTCTAGCGCGCTATCGAGTTTGCGTCCCGCAATGCGCTCGCGAACGGTATCGAGGGCTCGTTTGAGCGCCACGTCATCGCGCGCTAACTCCGCTTTGGGAAATCGCGCGCGCAGGTACTCCTCGGTTCCCTCGTCGGACTCGCGCAGGCTCACAGCGCACACGCCCTTGGCGGTCGCCGCGACAAGCACGCTTCCCAGGGGGCTCGGCCCCGTAGTGAATTTGATTTCCATTGTGCTTTCCCCTATTGATGCTAGACAGTATGCCGGGGCGGCGGCGACTCTGCCAGCCTGCTGCGCGTACGCCACATTCCGCCTGTCATCAGAACCTTCGCCATGACTCTTGTCACAATGAAGGGCGAGATTTCCCTCCGCCCGAGATTCATCACGCTCGCTAACTCTCGACGCTGAGAATCCCGATCGCTCCCTTCTGGCCGTGACCGAATCCGTGGTTGACGAATACGAACTCGCCCGGAATGTCCGCCAGCATCTCGAATATCATTCCGCCTCCGGGAGAGACCCCAAAGGTCTGAACGCCGCGCAGCGGAAGCCCCGGCGGTGCGCCAAGGTAGACGGTGTCGAACTGCTCTCCTACGACGTGAAAATTGCAGGGGTGAGT
>JADGQU010000348.1 GCA_017881545.1 Gemmatimonadaceae bacterium | reverse complement strand
CTCCCCGTTCACGACGCTCTGGCCGTCGGCCTGCAGATTGACCCACGAATCCGCAGTGAGCTCGATCTGGAGGTGAAGAGGTGGCAGTGCCGCAGTAGCGCCCGTCGTTCGCAGCTCCGAGGAGGAGCTCGGGGACGACGTGCGAGCTTTTTTCGAGGCAGCGGGAATCGCACCCGAGGAGCGACTGGTGCGGGAAGCGGAGCTCAAACCGCGCGTGAGAGGAAGGCGGTGCCTCATGATGTAGAGAGCGCCTCCGCCGGTGAGGACTGCCAGACCGACGACGACGATCCACCACCCTCCCCGTCCCGGCTCGGCGCGCCCGATCGTCCCGAAGCTCCGCGGCTGGTACGGTTCGCGAGCGATGGCCTGGAGCTGGGGCCGCTCGCGCTCCGGCTCCGGCGCGGATCCGGCGCTCATGTCGACGAAGTGCATGTAGCGAGTGACCATCTCGTCGCCGCTGAGACCGACGTAGCGCGCGTACTCGCGGATGAAGCCGCGGGTGAAGACCGGCGCCGGCAGGTTGCGATAGTCGTTTCGCTCGATGGCCTCGAGGAAGCGCTTGCTGACCTTGGTGGAGTCGGCGATTTCCTTGAGCGAGATTCCGCGAATCTCCCGCTCGCGCCGCAGCTCGTCGCCGAACGTCGTCCCTTCCTGCAGCGGCTTCTCCTGTTCGGGCATGAAACGCGATTCTAGCCTACCCCGCGCATCGAGGGCGTGACGCGTCAGGCAACGCGCGAAGAACGACCGCCAGCCCAGTGGAGTGGCGGCCGCCCCGGCCGCCAACCGCTCGGCGTCGAGCCGAGCGGCGTCCCGAACACGACGTGCGAAAAACGCGTCAGCCTTGTCATTCCGAGCGTCAGCGAGGAATCTGGCGGGCGGGTGGGCGCGACGAAGTGCCGTGAAGGGCGTCGTGACGGAGACAAATCGATTTACTACGCGCCAGGGCCACCCGGCTTGTCCTCTCCCTTCCCGACTTCGCCCCCCTTCTCGGCCTCCGCAGCGGCGATTCCGAGCCGATCCACGCGAATGTCCAGCCGCAACCTGCTGAAGAAGTTCATGTAGACGTTGGCCACCCACACCAGCGAAAACCCTGAGATGAGATAACCCCGCCAGTCATCGAACAGCAGCTTGTAACGGGTGATGAAGAGGAAGAATGCGGTGACGTAATGGCTGAAGCAATACTCGCACGTGAAGAGGTAGAAGAACTTGCACGCGACAATGCTCCGGCACGACTTGCTCTTCGCGGCGCACCACTCGCGAGGCTCCCGGAACACCTCCTCATGCGTCACGGTCCATGAGATGGACGCAATCGGAATCGAGAGGACAAACAGCAGAAGAAACTGACGATCCACGGTCATACGTTCACTGTGCCAGTCTGTGCCACATCTTGTAGCACAGACCACTTCTGTCTGTGCGCCTTGACAACTTCTGTCTGTGCTGCGTTCCCTGACTGCTCAAAAGTGCCAGCCAATCACCTTCCCGAAGCCCTCGTCTCTTCCGCAGGTTCACTGATGCTTTCGATGCACCGCCGCAGATACACCGACGTCTCCTCGCGCGAATAGATGTCGACGAGATCGCGCCGGCTGAGATAACGGAGCTGGGACGCCGCCACAGCGCGCGGCGTTTTCGGATTCATCACCAGCGCCCGTCGAATCGAGTAGCGAAACGACCACTTCCGATTCGCCGCCAGCTGGATGAGCTGGTCAGCGGTCGCGCGCGTGGAGTTGGCGATGACGATGAGATCGTCCTCCCGGAGGCGGGCGTTGTTGAGCAGCGCGGCAAACACCTTCGGATCGCGATCGAAGAGAAGTACGGAGATCAGAGCGTGGCCGCAGCGCTTGGCCGCGGAGATCTTCTCGCCCAGCGACAGCTTGTCGATCTTCAGCAGCAGCAGCTTGTCGATGGCCCGCCGCACCGTAGCCGGGATCCGCACGTCGATCGACAACCGCAGCAGGTCCTGCCAGAAGAGATAGTGGACGAACTTCAGCGAATGAGCCTGCGGGGTAGCGCGATGAGCCACCAGCCGCAGCCGGACCGAATAGAACGAGGTCAGCCGCGGGTTGAGTCCGATAACCTGCAGCATCGCCGCATTGCAGTTCCTGTTCTCGAGGATGGCAATGACCTGCTCCTCGGACACCCCCGCCAGACGCTCCTCGACGAACCGGGTCAGCTCAGCCGGCGAAAACTTGCGGATCGGAGATTCTGTCATCGGAGTCTTGAGGTTTGTCAGGGACGCTTCGCTGTCCGTGGGAAATCGAATCAGGCCCAATCAATTGTACGAGAAGGGCCGCCGGCTGGAGTTTGGCGGCCTCGCCGCTGTAGCACAGACAACTTCTGTCTGTGCGCGTCTGTGCTATAGGCCGAGAAAAGAGCGCCCAGACAGAAAGGGCACGGGCAGAAGGCGCACAGACAGAAGTGTCTGTGCTACAGCGCTTTCGGCGCCCCGGAAGGCAGCATCGCCGAAACAGTTACCACCCGTGCCCGCACCCGAGCCCGAGCCCGGTTTTTCTCGTGAACTCTGAAAAGGGAATCCTCACTCTTCGCACGCTACGCGCGCCACGGTCTCGATCGCGATCGCCACGACCGCCGATCCGTAATCCAGATCGATGTTCTCCATCGTGTCCTGGCTGTCGTGATAGCCGTGACGGTCGATGTCGTAGTTCTCCATGAAGAGGACCACGGGCACGCCGGCGTCCGAGAAGATCTGTCCGTCCGTGTTGTACAGCGTGCTGTGCGGATGCGTGTGGGGACGCACCTCACCGCGCAGTTGCGGATGCGCAGCGGTCGCCGGAATGGAGCCATCCAGTGACCGCCTTCCCCGGCCATCTCGCCGCGTCCTGCGATTCCATTCCGGCGCCAGCATGTTCCACATCGCAGTCGCGGCAGAAGCGTGCGCGGCGAGATGCGCCGCAGCGCGCCCCTCTCCCGGCGCGATCTGAAAGATGTCGCGATGCCTGTCGTTGTTGTGCCCGACCATGTCGAGGACGAAGACACCATCGATGACCACTGTCGAGAGATCGACCTTCCGGCGATTCCGTCGCACCTCGAGCGTCCCCTCGACGATCTGCCGCGTCAGGTGACGTGCGCCGAGACAGTCCGCGGGGAACTCCTCACCGGTGAGGTGCACGAGCCATACGTCGTGCGCCAGCCGGCGCTCGCGGCTCAACCGGAGGAAGACTGGCGCGGCCAGCATCAGCGCGGCGGTCGCGGAATGGTTGTCATCGGCGCCGGCCGATGCCAGGCGCGGGCCGCCGGGCTTCGGATATCCGTACACGTCCTCCATGTACGCCGTGTCGTAGTGGTCGGACATGATGATGGCCCGGCTTCGATCACGCCCCGGGATCCTCACGATCACGTTGCGCTCCACCGCCTCCTTCTGATTGCGCAGCCATCCTTCGGACCATTCGAATGGGAAGTCGGTCGTCCAGCGGAATGGTGTCGT
>JADGQU010000078.1 GCA_017881545.1 Gemmatimonadaceae bacterium | reverse complement strand
AGCGCCAAGGACATCGAGCCGGTCTGTTCCCTCTTCGAGTCCTGCCGCCATCTCCACGTTCTTCGGCGCCTGCACGTTCACCCCCAGCCCGATCGCGACCCACTCGACCGCCTGCTCGCGCCACCGCGCTTCGACGAGAATGCCCCCGAGCTTTCCTTGATCGATGTAAAGATCGTTCGGCCATTTGAGACGGATGGGCTCCGGAGCAAATCGGTCGAGCGCCTCGGCGGCAGCGAGACCTACGCGGAGGGAGAGAACTCCGAGCCCCGAGCTATCGGCGGGCCGCTCGATCAGGGTCAGCCAGAGGCCGGCGCCAGGCGACGACTCCCAGCTCTTCCCGCCCCTGCCGCGACCCGCGGTCTGCTCGTCGGCGATCACCAGCGTCCCGGCGGGTGTGCCCTGAGCCGCGAGACGATGCGCGACATCGAGTGTCGAAGTGGTCGACCCAAGAATCTCCACTCGCGGAAGATCGAGCATCCGTTCGATCGCTTCGTGGCCAGCTCCGTCGAAGAGTGTCTCGCTATCCACGCGCGTGGATCACCGCCAGGACCGCGATCCCCAGCACGACGCGATAAAAAGCGAATATCCCGTAGCTGTGCCTTGTCACGTACCGCATGACGATCGAGATGGCGAGCCAGCCGCTGATCGCCGATGCGACGACGCCCGACATTAGCTCGTTCGTTAGCCCACTCTGTTGAAACGCTTTGGGTCCTTCCAACACGACCGCTGCCGCAATGATCGGCATGCTCATGAGAAAGCTGAACTCCGCCGCGTTTTCGCGATCGAAGCGCAGTCCACGCGCGGTCGTGATGGTCGATCCTGAGCGCGAGACGCCTGGAATCAAGGCGATTACCTGTGACAGTCCAATGAGGAGCGCGTCCACCCAGCGCATTTCGCCGATGACGCGGCGCTGATCGACGGCCTTGTCCACAGCCCAAAGGATGATTCCCATCACGATCAACGCAATCGCGATGATTTGCGGACTCCGAAACGCTGACTCGGCTCTCGACTGGAGAAGGTATCCGCCGATCGCCCCCGGGATCGTGGCGATGATAAGAAAAACCACTTTCCGGTTTTCGGGCTGCTCGAACCGCCCCGTCGTGACAATTGAAAACGCGGCTCTGGTCAGGTTGGCCCATTCCCTCCGGAAATACCAGAGCACGGCGAGAAGCGTCCCGAAATGGAGCGCAACGTCGAATGCGAGCCCCGGATCCTCCCAACCGAACAGATATGGAGCCAGGGTAAGGTGCGCCGAGCTGCTGATCGGAAGAAACTCGGAGAGTCCCTGAATGATTCCGAGTGCGATCGCCTGGAGGGGTGTCATGTTTTTTGGGCGGGGAGTGATGTGCGGTAGAGTGTTTCGTACTTGGTGACGATTGCGTCGCGAGAAAAGCGCTCACGGGCGTCAGTGGCCGCCAGCCTGCTCATTTCCGACCAGCGCTTCGGGTGGAGAATCTCCACCGCGGCAGCGGCCATTCCCGGAATGTCGCCGACGGCGCATAGAACGCCCGTCTCTCCGTCCCGCACGACCTCCGGGAGTCCACCGGCGTCGGTCCCGATGACGGGGACTCCGGATGCCAGCGCTTCGAGCGCGCTCAAGCCGAACGACTCACTCTGACTCGGGAGCAGAAACAGGTCCGCGGCCGCGAGCAGGGGCGCTATCTGGTCGAGCTTCCCCAGAAACGACACGGAGTCCGCGACACCTAGTATTCGCGCTTCTTCCTCGGCGGCAGGCCGATCGGGGCCATCTCCGATCATCACCAGCACGCTGGGAAGCTCGCGGTTCACCTCGGCGAAGACGCGGACAACGTCGCGCACGCGCTTCACGGTGCGAAAGTTCGACACGTGCATGAGAATCGGCTTCGATTTACCGAACTGATTCTTGAGCAGGGATGGATACTTGTCGCGATTGTAGACGTCGGGGTCGATGAAATTGTGGATCACGTCGACATCGGGGCCCTCGCAGCCAAACGCGCGGCACGTCTCATCCTTCAGGTACTGCGAGACCGCCGTGATGCGATCTGACTTCTCGATCGAGAACTTGGTTATCGGATAGAAGGAGGGATCCTGCCCGACGATCGTAATGTCCGTTCCGTGAAGGGTCGTGATCACGTGAACGTCTTCGCCCGCCTCGCGCAGCATCTCCCGCGCGATCCAGGCACTCGTCGCGTGGGGTATCGCATAGTGACAGTGCAGCAGCTCGAGGTTGTGGCTTCTGACCACTTCGTGCATGCGCACAGCGAGAGCGAGATCGTAGGGCGGGAACTCGAACAGCGGATAGCGGCCGACATCGACCTCGTGGAAAAAAATGCGCGGCAGGAAGGATGGTAGCCGGAACGGCTGCCGATACGTGATGAAGTGGACTTCGTGTCCGCGCTCCGCCAACGCGATGCCGAGCTCGGTCGCCACGGCGCCGGACCCGCCGTACGTCGGGTAGCAGGTAATGCCTATGTTCACTCAGCCCTTTCCCACCACTCCCGCACTACCGCGCGGGCTTGAGAGTCTTCAGGATTGACAACCGTAACAGCGGCCGGCGGCAGCTGATGTCTGAGCCACGTACGCTGGCGCTTCGCGTACTGTCGCGTCTCAATAATGATCCGCTGCCGCGCGGATGACAAATCGAGCCTGCTCTCGACGTGCTCGCGCATCACTGAGTAGCCGCTCGCTTTCCACGCCGGCGCGTCCGGCGGGATAGTGCGCTCGAGCTCGCGAACTTCGTCCGCCCAGCCGGCCCCGAGCATCCGGTCGACACGAGCTTCTATTCTGGACGCGAGCGACGGTCCCGGATCCACGATCAGATACGCGGCTTCGGACTCCCGTGCTTCGACCGTCGCGGCGGCCTTGTGCTTCGCGTGGAGATCGCTGATACGCGAGCCCGAGAGAAGAGCCGTCTCGATTGCCCGGACCAGCTGGGTGCGGCCGAGGTGCGCTCGCGCGTGGTCGAGGCGTTCACACCAGCGGCGCAGCTCGGTGAGAGACATTGTCGCGAGCTCGCGCTCGAGCTCGGCACGCTGGAGCGGATCGACTTCCGGAGCGGAAAAAAGCGGGTCTACGAGAGCCTTGATGTAGAGGCCTGTTCCTCCGACGATCAGCGCCTCTTCGCCCGCCTTGTTGGCGCACGCAATCCATTCACCTGCGTCGCTCGCCCATCGGGCAGCGGAGTAACGCTCCTCCGCTTTTGCGACGTCGATTCCGTAGTGTGTTACGCGCGCCCGCTCGTCACGCGATGGCTTGGCGGTTCCGATATCGAAGTCGCGGTAGATCTGCCGCGAATCCGCGCTGACGATCGCTACTTTGTACGTTTCGCCGAGCTCGAGCGCGACCGCGGATTTGCCGGCACCAGTGGGACCGCAGATTATGCGCAGCCGGTATTTCCGAGTTCGCGTCGCAAACGACGGGCTTTGTCTAGCGTCTGCCAAAGCGGCGCTCTACCTCGTCCCACGTGAGATGAACGATCGTCGAGCGGCCGTGGACGTCATGGGCCGGCAGTGTGGTGTCCCGCAATGCGGCGAAGAGAGAACGCATCTCTCCCTGCGAAAGCTCCTCGCCCGCCTTGATGGCGGCCTTGCACGCGACTGTTGCCGCGAGCCGCTCGTGTTTCGCGGCAGCGCCGGCGACGCGGTCACCCGTCAACGAGTCCAGCGTTTCACGCAGACAGCGCTCGGCGTCGAAGCGCGGGTGCGGCATCGGGACGGTATTCACTATGAGAGTGTGACCGCCGAATCCTTCCACCTCGAACCCCAGACGCTCGAGGTACTCGCGATTGGAATCGAAAGCTTCGCCCTCGGCCGGACCGAGGTGGAGAGTCAGGGGGAGCAGCAACCGCTGCGCCGGCGCCGCCCCGCTTTCCAGCGTGTGCATGAACTGCTCGTAGAGAACCCGCTCGTGAGCCGAATGCTGATCGATGAGCACTAGTCCATCTTCGTGCTCGAAAGCGATATAGGTGTGGCGGAGCTGGAAAAGTGGCGGGATCGGTTGCGGCGGAGCCGCGACACCTTGCGTGGATACGACGGTCGCGTATTCCGCTCCGTCGACGTCCGCGCCGGTGGAGCTGACCGCGAACAAGGGCGAGTCGTGATCGACCGGTGGGCGAAGGATCTCCGAGTCGGGATTCGGTGGTACGCCGCCAGGGCGAAAGCTGTAGCTCGAGCCGCGAAAGCCCAACGACGCCGCGCTGTCGAGAGTTCCGAGAGCGCGTCTCACGGCGGTTTCGACCGCGCGCTCGACGGTCCACCGGTCGCGGAAACGAACTTCAGCCTTGGCTGGATGCACGTTCACGTCAACGGCGTCGGCCGGCAGAGTGACGTTGAGAAAGAACGATGGCCGCACTCCGGCGACGATGGTTGAACGGTACGCTGACTCGACCGCGCGTCCGATTCCCGCGTCGCGGACTGCACGTCCATTGATCGAAAGGAAGCCACGTCGCGTAGAGGTGCCGACGTCCGCCGGCCGCTGCACGAGGCCGCTGGTGTGAACCGGGCCGGCGACATCGTCGACGTCGAGGAGGTCCTCGGCGTATCGCCCACCCCAGATCGCGCCGAGACGCGACCGGATGCTCGAAACCGGCGGCAACGTGAGCGCGTTCTTGCCGTCGTGTGACAGGTGAATGCGGACGGACGGCTGTGTGAGCGCCAGAGCAGTCAGCGCCTCGACGGCGCTCCGCCATTCCGATCGAGCGCTCCGCAGGAACTTCAGTCGCGCCGGCACGTTGTAGAACAGCTGGCTCACCGTCACCGTGGTTCCCCGGCGTCGCGCGATCTGTTCGGCGGGTGAGATCTGCCCGCCGTGGACTCGGGTCGAGGTACCCTCTCCGTCGGCTGCCGCCGTCTGGATCTCGAACTGCGAGACGGAAGCGATGGCGGGCAGCGCCTCCCCTCGAAAGCCGAAAGTTGGCACCCCGACGAGGTCAGAAGCTTTGCTGATCTTCGAGGTCCCGTGACGGGCGAGCGCGCGTGGCACTTCTTCACTCGCGATGCCAGTGCCATCGTCGCTCACGCGAATCAGCTTGCGTCCGCCATCTTCCAGCACAATCTCGATGACCGTCGCGCCAGCATCCATCGCGTTCTCGACGAGCTCCTTTACGACCGACGAAGGACGCTCGACAACTTCACCAGCCGCGATCTGATCCGCGACTGCGCTGGGAAGAATGGAAATCACCGGCATGGTAGTACCGAAGTTACCAATCCTTACCCCTCGGCGGGGTCGGCGTGTTCCTCTTCTGCCGCTTGCCCTGCACGTCGGTCTCCTTGTCCTCCGCCGCGTTGAGCACGGCTTCGGCCTGCTGCGGCGTCATTCCGGGAACCGGCTTCGGGGCAGGCGACTGGTTCTGGCTCGGTGCGGGAGACGGACTCGGGGTCTGGGCCGGGCCTCCGCCACCACCGCCACCGCCCCTGTTATGCCTCAGCGCCAGCTCGTAGTTCCACCGGGCATCCGAATCAGCGACGGCGACTTCGAGAATCTCCTTGTAGCGATAGAGCGCGCTATCGAGCGGAGCTTGGGCGGAATCCTTTGCGCGGAGTCCCTGGATCAGATAGTCGAGGCCGAGATTGAACCGCGCGTGATGACGAACTTCCAAATCCTTTGAATCGGACGCGTGTGTGAGAGGCGGTATCGCCGGCACGAGCGAGTCGCGAAGCAGCAGCCCGGTCCCCGTATTGTAGAGTGCAATCGCGGGCTTGTCGCGCTCCGCGGGCCGGCACGATGCGGTGAGCAGGAGCATTGTCGCAGTCGTTGCCGCTGCGGCAACTGCTCTTCTCCGACGGCGCCGAGTCTGAAGGAATGTGTCGAGTATGAGTAGCAGCAGCGCGCCGAGCACGAACCACTGGAACTGGATTCCCAGGTTCTCACCGGAAACAACGGAACGTGGATTGGCGTGAAGGCTATTGAGCGCAGCGCGGATTTTCCCGGACTTGTCCGGCGTACGAGCGTCGATGAATGTCCCCTTCGCGTCGTCCGCGATCGATTTGAGCAGCGCCGGATCGTAGTGGGTGACGACGATGTTTCCGTTCTCGTCGCGTTTCTGGGTAACGACACGGTTCTCGACGATCGGAATCGTGGATCCCTCGGTTGTCCCGAACCCCACCGTGATGATGTTGAACCCCAGCTCGCGCGCCCGGCGCGCCTCGGTGAGCACCTCGTCGGGGTTGTCGAATCCTTCGCCATCGCTCATGAGGATGATTGCCTTGTCCCCCTGAGATTTGTTGAGCGCGAGAAGATTCGTCGCCTGACGCAGCGCGCTGGCAAGTGAGCTTCCGCCCTGGCCCACTATCGACGGATCGAGATTCTGGAGGAAGAGATCGAGCGCGCTGTTATCCACCGTGAGCGGGGTCAGGATGTAGCTCCGCCCCGCGAAAGCGAGCAGCGCGAACCTGTCACCCGGGGACAGATCCCTCAACCGGTCGATCTCCCGCTTCATCGCCTGTAGCCTGCTCGGTCTCTCGTCGGTTGCAAGCATGGAGAGAGACGCATCGAGTGCGAGCACAACATCGACTCCCTCCTGTTTGACCACCGTCTGCTCGACACCCCAACGAGGGCCCGCCAGCGCGAGGCCGAGGAGCAGCGTCGCGAGAGCAGCTCGAAGCGCTGCCGACCAGGTGCGCTGCGGCGTGATCGACGGCGCAAGTCGCGCGATCATGGACGGAGTCCCGAGCCGGGCGAGGCGTGTTTTGCGGGCGCGAATTCCCCAGGCCACGAGCCAGGCCGTCACGACCGGCAGCACGATCGCGAAGGCCAGCGCCCACGGCCATTGGATGTAGCGCAGATAGGCAAAGATCGTCACGGCAGTGGCGCCTTCCAGGCGACGATGCCCAGCTCCGCGAACAGCGCGAGGATGCCGATCGCGAGTGGCCAGCGATACAGCTCCTGGTATCGAACGATCGTGCTCGAGTGGACGGGCGCTCGCTCCAGCTGGTCAATTTGCGCGTAGATGTTCTGGAGCGCGGCCGCGTCACGCGCGCGGAAATACCGGCCGCCCGTCATGCGTGCAATGTTGCTGAGGAGCGCTTCATCAATTTCCACTGGCTGATACTCGTACCGAAGCCCTCCCGCCGCGGTCCGGCCAACCGGAACCAGCGCCATTCCAACGCTACCGACTCCGATTCCATAGACCTTGATTCCGTACGCGGCAGCGGCCTTCGCCGCCACCAGCGGCTCGATGCTGCCGCGGTTGTTGACGCCATCGGTGAGAAGGATCAGCACTCGCGATTTCCCGGGCGCGTCGCGAAGCCTGTTGGCGGCCGTCGCAATCGCGTTTCCGATCGCGGTTCCATCCTCGAGCTGCCCCGCCTGAAGATTCGAAACTGCCTGCATCACCACCTGGTAGTCGGTCGTGAGAGGAACCTGCGTCAGAGCTTCACCGGCGAAGGCTACAATGCCGATGCGATCTGATGTCCGGCGCGCGATGAACTGCTTGACCTTATCCTTGGCCACCTCGATCCGATTGTTGGGACGAAAATCGAGAGCGAGCATCGAGCTCGACAGATCGATTGCGATGACGATGTTGATTCCTTCGCTGGTCTGAGTCTCCGTGTGCGCACCAGAGCGTGGGCGGGCAAGCGCAAGAATGAAGGACGCCAGCGCGATGTTCCTCAGCGTGAATATCGCTGGCGGCACCCAGCCGCCGACGTGCGGACCCGTCGCCAGCACCGATGTGCGCGAAAAAACGATCGCGTCCTTGCGGCGCAGGCGGCGCCATAGCCACCACGCAGGCAGGAGCAGCAGCAGCCACAACGCTTCCGGTGTGTAGAAGTCGAACAGCCCGAAGACGCTCACGCTGCACGCTCCTTCGTGGCCGTCAGCCGCTTCGCGACTTGGGAAGCAGGATTCACACGGGCCTCGACACTATCGATGATCGCCCTGAGGTCGCGCCCTGCGCCCCTCGCCTCCGCCAGTGCAACGTCCGCCCGCGCAAATTTTACGAGGTCGGCCTGATCGAGCAGTTGTGGCAGGGCAGCCTCGACTCCATCGCGCGGTTGCATCGCGCGCAGAAGCTCGGATGTCGTGTCGGACCGCCGAACGCCGGGCACGCGAGCCGCGAGATACTCGCGCGTGACATCAACCATCGCGGTGAAATACTCCGCGTACTGACCGTCCTCCAACAAATGACGCGCTTCAATCCGCGCGAACTCCTGCTGCACATGCGCGTAGGGATCGACCGGCGGCTTGGGCCGGTGGCGCCACCGCCACCACACCCACCAGAGAAGTACCGCCGCGATCGCCGCGGCGAGCAACCCGAGCCAGAGCAGCCAGTTGATGACGGGCAGAATGATCAATGGACGCGCCGGCTTCGGAATCCGCAGCGAAGTGTCCGCCGGCAGCACGGATTTGACGAAGACCGAGGCACCGCCCAATGTCGGACGCCGTTCCTGTCCTTCGAATGTGACGCGCACGTCCGGAAACCTTAGCGGCTGCGTCCCGATGTCCCACGCCACGAGGTGATACAGAGCGACCGCGGTGTCGCCGAGCATCGAGACGATTTTTTCGCCACGAAGCTCGATCGGCCGGATGCCATTCTGTGTCGCAGTGTCCGGGCCGAGCGGGAACTCGAACCGCACCCCCTTGGGCGCGAGGACCTTGATGAAGAGGTTGAACGGTTGACCGATGAGCACCGTGTCCGGGCTCACCCGATAACCCATCTGCACCGACAGCTCGGCCCGCGGGT
>JADGQU010000347.1 GCA_017881545.1 Gemmatimonadaceae bacterium | reverse complement strand
GTGCTCTCTCCCTTCTGGTCGGTCGAGAGGAGAAAGGCGTCGACGAAGTCCTCGAGAGCGCGGTCGAAGTTGCGCAGCTCGAACTCGACGCGGCCGGAGAGCTCGGCCAGCCCTCGGTCGAAAGGATTGAGCTTGCGCGCCTTCCCGATCTCGTCGTGCGCGGCATCCCACTCCCCCTGCGAGTAGTGGAGCCGCCCCAGGATCTCGTAGGGGCGGTAGTTGTTCGGCGTCTTCAGCTTGGCGATCTCGAGCAGCTCGATCGCTTTCGAGGTCTGATCCTTGGCCATGTAGTACTGGGCCAGGCCGACGTACTGGGAAGCATCGACCTCGTCGCGGGCGCGCTGCGCATCGACGTCCTGTCGCACCGTCTCGTACCTCGATGCCTCGGCCTGTTGTTTGAGGTCGCGGGTGCGCGCCAGGTTGATGTGGACGGCGACGGAGCCCGGCTTCAGCTTCTCCGCCATCTCGTAAAGATGGATGGCCTCGTCATACATCCCCTGGTCCGCGTAGCGCCTCGCCAGCGTCACCAGGTCATCGGCATCGATGGGAATGCTCGCCTCCGCCGCGACCGTGCGGAAGCGCGTACGAGCTGGAGTAGCGACCGGGGTTTCGGCCATGGCGAGCGAATATTATGGCCGAATGCTTCGGACCGTCGCATTGGCGTTATTTCTGGCGGTACCGCAGTTCCAACCCGCGCTGCCCGGCTACGACTTCTCCTTCCCGCGCGATCACGGCTCGCACGACGAGTACAAGACCGAGTGGTGGTACTACACCGGACACCTGGAGACGGACGAGGGGAAGCGTTACGGATTCGAGCTGACGTTCTTCCGCGTCGGCGTCGTGCCGCCGGGAGAGGCCCCGAAGACGCGCTGGGATCTGCGCAATCTGTCGCTCGCACACTTCGCGATCACGGACGTCGCATCGAACGAATTCCGCTACTACGAGAAACTCAACCGCTCCTCGCCGTTCACCGCCGGAGCCGCGGCGGGAACGCTCGATGTCTTCAACGAAGGCTGGCGCGCCGTGACCCTCGCCGATGGCTCGTGGCGCATCACCGCGTACAGCGGGAAAGACTCCATCGATCTCGTGATGACGTCGCGAAAGGCGCCGGCGATTCACGGAGAGAACGGCGTGAGCATCAAAGCGGAAGGGGCCGGGTACGCCACTCACTACTACTCGATGTCGCGCCTGGAACTGCGTGGCCGCGTGAACGGAGCAAACTGCCACGGCCAGGCGTGGATGGATCACGAGTTCGGCAGCTCCGCGTTGCGCGAGAGCCAGCAGGGCTGGGATTGGTTTTCCGTCCAACTCGACAACGACGCCGAGCTGATGCTCTACCAGATCCGCCGCAAGGACGGCACGCCCGACACCCCGTCGTCCGGCTCCCTGATCAGCAGCGAGGGCAACGTCATTCACCTCCGCCGCGACCAGATGGTGATCACACCGCTCGGCAGATGGCATTCGAACAAATCCGGCGCGACCTATCCCATGGGCTGGCGCGTCGCCATCCCATCCTTCGGAATCGCTCTCGTCCTGCAACCTGTGATGAAGGACCAGGAGCTTGTCACCCGTAACTCGACGCGGGTAACGTACTGGGAAGGGGCGGTCGACGTGGCCGGCACCTTCGGCAATGTGGCGGTAAATGGGCGGGGGTACGTGGAGATGACAGGGTATGAGAAAGCGTTTAGGGCGCCGTGATTCGGACACGACATCGCGGATTGCATGCGGCGTTCATCGTGAAGAACACCCGCAATTCAGGAGGCTGACCACGCACCAATTCCGGTAGATGCGGCGCACCCCTGGAGTCCACGATTGGACTCCTGGAGGCCACGATTGTGTCCCCCGAAGGCCACGATTGGACTCGGGGCGGCCGCCGACTTAGCAGTTTTGGCGGTTCCCGTTCCTTCCATGGCCGGCGTTGGAACTGAAATGCGCGATCTGCTCCGTGTACTCCTGGTTCGTGGCCGGATAAAAAGGCTGACCAACGAGCCCGCTGGCCATCGCCGCCAACCTGACAGGGCCACGAGCTCCAACTCCTTCGGCCCTATCGGTCTGAACATTGTCACGAGATGGTCAGCCATAGGTGGGATTTGATCGCGAGGATCAGACGCGACCCAAGCGTATCGGACTGGAGCCGCGAACGAAAGCTGTACCGAACGTCGGCGCTGTTGCCCAGACCGTCGATCGCGACTTTGATCGGAGCCGCGTCCCCGAGATACTCCAGACAATTGAGCTATCGGGTGCGCGCTCCGCCGGTGATGGAGAAGTCGCTTTCAGTCAGATGTTTACGAAGAGGCGGAAAAAGAAGGTCTGACCGTCTGACCCTCCTGATCTTCCCTTGCCTGGGAGTCGCAACAGCGTAAGCTACTAGCGAAAGACGCAGGTGAAGAAGTCAGCTGCGTCGTCAATGCCTGGCTTGAGATCGCTAAAGACCATCGCGTCTCGAAACCCAGCACGCGTGCCTGCCGCAAGAAGATCGTCCAGCAGAAGCGGTGTCATGTCGAGCCTTCCTCGCTCCTGCCCAGTTTCGTCGAAGTAGCCGAACGTGACGAGCGACGACGAGATCGCGATCGGTCGGCCACTCATGCGGCGTCCGCAGTACATCACGCGCCGTCCGTAGCGGAAACGACCTTCGAGTATTGCCGTGCGTGCATCAAGGATATAAGCAAAGTTGCGAACGTCGACGATGAACGCTCCATCTTGCTTGCAGAGTGCTCGAAACTGACGCAGCGCCTGAGTGCGACCTCCCTCGTCCGCAAGCAGGCAGAACGAGTTACCGAGCAGGAGGAGCGCGTCAAATTGTGCGCCTGCAAGAGCAGTTGAAACCTCACGCCAGTCCGATTGCATCCAGCGAATGTCGCACGGCTCGTGCGCGCGCCGCCTGGCGACGCGTTGCAGTTCTGGATTGATTTCATTCGCTGTGACGCGGAACCCAAGTCGCGCCAGGGCCGCCGCCTCGCAGCCGATCCCTGCCGCGAGATCAATAACCCGTCCCCGCTGTTGTATCTGCCGCGTGAGAAATGGAAGCAAAGTGCGCAGGCGCGCGCGACAGTTAACGAACGCTGACCAGATCGCCACCAGTTCCGTGTCGAGAGCGCCGTTAGGAGAGGCGGCAGGACGCCTGCAGAGAGGATCGTTCGTCGTCAGCAAGTTCTCGGAACGCGATGAGCTGTGCATTTCCACGTATCACCTCTACGCCATGAGCAAATAGTTCATTAAGAAAGAGCTGCAACCGTTTGCGCAGCCCATCGTTGATCACGCGTAACATCATCCTGCCATGGCTCTCGCGGTCCGCGGGCACAAAAAACAATGCCACACGCCGGTCGAAGATCCCAAGATCCGGCGTTTCCAGCTCAAACCGATGCGCGGCTGCACGCGCGAAGGACCAATCCACGCATAGCAGGAGCACGCCGGTACTCCAGTGCATCTCCAAAAAGCGTGTCACCTCTTCCGGATG
>JADGQU010000077.1 GCA_017881545.1 Gemmatimonadaceae bacterium | reverse complement strand
GAGATTGCCGGGTTTGAAATAGAACTTCTCCCAGAAACCCGGCGCGGTGTGGGGGATGTGGCTCTTCCTGTACTTTCCGAGGTACGTTCCGTCTGCGTCGATGACGGCGGCTGTATTGTAGTAAACACCGGTCTCATCCTCCTCATAAATCGGGGAGATGATCACCATCGAGTGTTTTTTAGCAACTTCCTGCATCAGGCGAGTAGTCGGCCCGTCGGGAATTCTCTCCGTCGCGTCGTACCACTTCGTGTTCTGCTCGGCGCAAAAATAAGGACCGGTAAAGATCTCCTGCATGCAGACGATCTTTACGCCCTCCTTCCCCGCCTGATCCAGAAACTTGAGATGCTTTTCGATGTTGGCTTCGCGGATTTTCTCCAGCGGGGCGTCGGTCGAGCCCGCATGCGACGCCTGAATGAGACCACATTTCACGACACGGGCCATCCCGCTATCCCCTATGGGTTTTGAGTAATCGACTTGCCGGCGGCGATCTGTCGCCGCATCAGCAGCCAGTAAATCAGGAAGCTGAGTCCGAACGTAACGAACCAGGCGTACGAATAGAGTTGATCGAAGAAGTCGGGATGCGCAACTCGGCCTCCCGGTGTCACAGCGGCTCGGAAGAATCCCGGCGCTACAGGCAGAATCGAGAGAACGAGCGCGACCACTGCGCGCGGATTCACCCCGCTCCAATAGCTGTAACGGCCGTTCATGCGGAACAGATCATCCACGTCGAGACGCTGCTTTCTCAGCAGCCAATAGTCGCAGATAAGAATTCCGCCGAGCGCGCCCATGAGGCTCGAGTACCCGATCAGCCAGGTGAAGATGTACGCGCCTGCACCGGCGTAAAGCTTCCACGGCATCATGAGTATCCCGATGATCGCCGTAATGATTCCGCCGGTCACGAAACTGATCCGCTTCGGGCTCAGGTGCGAAAAGTCATTCGCGGGCGAGACGACGTTGGCCGCCATGTTGGTGTGCAGCTGCGCCGCAAGCACGATCAACGCCGCAAAGATGATGAGCACCGGCCCACCGATCATCGTGACGAGTACGACCGGATCCCAGACGGCCTTGCCGAAGATCACGATCGTGGCACTCGTCACCGCCACACCGATGAACGCGAACGTCGTCATCGTCGTCGGAAGGCCGAGCGCCTGACCGGTGACCTGTGATCGCTGACTCCGCGCGTAGCGCGTGAAGTCAGGAATGTTGAGACTGAGCGTCGCCCAGTAACCGACATTCGCGGTCAGTGCCGGCGGAAAGAGTTTCCAGAACGAAACGTTCGACGTCTTGCCCTGCAGCCGCTGAGATTCCGTGAGTATGTGCCCCAATCCTCCGCCGTGACGAATTCCCCAGAGCAGCAGGAGAATTCCACCGGTGAGGAGAAATGGCGCGGCGTAGCTGCCAAGCAACTTGATTCCCTCAATTCCCCTCGCGATTATCGCGACCTGTAGCAGCCAGAACAGCGCGAAGGCCAGCGCCACGCCCCCGGTGACCGCGCTCCAGCTCGGCCATGCTGCGACGAAGAGAGTGTTGAGCGCGAGCGCTCCGATCCACGTTTGAATCCCGAACCAGCCGCACGCAACGACTGCGCGGAGCATCGCCGGGATGTTCGCTCCGCGCACCCCGAAGCTTGCCCGGCACATCACCGGAAAAGAAATCCCGTACTTGGTTCCAGCGTGCGCGTTGAGAACCATCGGAATGAGCACGATGATGTTGCCGAGGAGAATCGTCATCAGCGCCTGCCACCAAGTCATCCCTTCCTGCATCAGGCCCGAGGCGAGCGTGTAGGTCGTGATGACCACACTCATCCCGATCCAGAGCGCCGCGATGTTGTAGGTGGACCACGTGCGGCGCGACAGCGGAGTCGGCGCGAGGTCCTTGTTCCAGAGGGGACTTGCCTGGATGTCTTCCGGTACGGGCACCGCCTCGGGCGCGTATGTCGCGCCCGCGGCTACGCTCGTCACGATGCGAGGCCCGCCGTCTTACGCGGGAGCCACTTACCGCGTCCCTCCTTGCCAACAACCTTGTAATCGTCAACGATCACGTCGCCACGCGAGAGAGTCGTGCGCGAGAAGCCGGCGAGGTCCCATCCATCGTAGGGCGACCAGTCGGCATTCGTCTCCATCGACTCGGGATCGACCTTGTGCTTTTTCTTCGGGTGGATGATCGCTATGTCCGCATCGGCGCCAACCTGGATCGCGCCCTTGCGCGGGTAGAGTCCCATGATCTTCGCGGGATTCGTCGAGAGCTTGGTGCACATCTCCTCGAGCGTGATCTTCCCGCCGAGCACACCGTGGGTGTAGGTGAGCGGCAGCAGGGTCTCGAGACCCGGCATCCCCATCGGGATCTTGGTCCAGTCGCCGTTCCACATCCCCTTCTGCTCACGATCGAAAGTGCATGTGTCCGTTGAAACCACAGAGACTTCACCGGACTTGAGTCCCTGCCAGAGACGCTGGACGTCCTTTGGCTTCTTGAGCTGCGGACAACACGCGAACAGATGCCCGTCCTCTCGTTCGAACACCGAGTCGTCGAGAACGAGATACTGCACGCACGTCTCCGCCAGCACCGGAACTCCACGCGCCTGAGCGGCGCGAATGATGTCAGCGCCTTCACCCGTCGACATGTGGACGATGTACAGCTGCCCGCCCGTCGCCTCGCTCCACGTCACAGCGCGCTGGATCGCCTCGGCTTCGATGAAATTCGGACGCGTCATCGGGTGCAGCCGCGCGCCGTACGTCGCCATCAGCTCCGGCGTGTGATGTCGCGCGATCAGTTCGTCGAGAACACGCGCGGACTCCGCGTGCACGAGAAGCATGGTCCCATATTCCTTCATCTTCTCGAGCGTGCCGAACATTGCCCGGTCATCCGACTGCCAGCCCTCGGATTCATAGATCATGAATTCCTTGAACGTGGTAAAGCCACGATCGACCATTCCCTTGATCTGATCCTTGTGCTCGTTCCAGCGGGTGATGCAGATATGGAACGTGTAGTCGATCAGCGCCTTCCCCTTGGCCTTTTTCATCCAGTTGTCAGCGGCCTGACTGAGCGACTCCCCGGCGTAGGGAATGGCGAAGTCGATCACAGTGGTCACGCCACCGCGCGCGCCGGCTCTGGTCCCCGACCGGTAATCATCAGCCGAGACAGCTCCCATGAAAGGCAGCTCCAGATGTACGTGGACATCGAGCACGCCCGGAATCACGTGATGACCCTTCGCGTCGATCACCTGCGTTGATTTATCGCCCTCGAGATTCGCGCCGAGTGCTGTGATTTTCTCGCCCGTGATTCCCACGTCGCCGACGAACGTACCGGCCGGTGTGACGACGTTGCCGCCTTTGATGATCCGGTCGAATGCCACTCTCTTGGTCGCTGCGGCTTTTTTCTTCATTGAGGGCATCTTGGCTGCCGCGCGTTTTTTACTTGGCAACGGCCGTCAGCGCGCGATCGAGCACGTCCAGTGTGAAGTCAGCATCCGCGGCCGTGATGCACATCGGCGGCTTGATGCGGAGCACATTCCCGTCGAGACCGCCCTTTCCGAGAAGGACGCCCATTTCGCGCGCTGCCTCGAGGAGCGCCGCGGTCTCCTTCTTTGCCGGCTCCTTCGTCTTCCTGTCGCGAACGAGCTCGACCCCGAGCATGAGTCCCATGCCGCGGACATCGCCGATTAGCTGGTGCTGCTTCGCCAGCTCCCTGAATCCGTCTTTGAGTTTCTTGCCGAGCACGCGTGAGTTTTCCTGAAGTCCATCCTCGTCGATGACGTCGATCACGGCGAGGCCTGCCGCCATGCAAACGGGGTTTCCGCCGAACGTGTTGAAGTGGATGCGCTGCGTCAGCGCTTCGGCGATCTCCATGCGCGTGGTGACGGCGCCAAGCGGGACGCCGTTGCCGATCCCCTTGGCCATCGTGACGAAGTCTGGAACGACGTCGAAGTTCTCGAATCCCCAGTAGTGATCGCCGGTGCGTCCGAAGCCGGTTTGAACTTCGTCAGCGATGCAGAGGCCACCGTACTCGCGGGTGATCTTGTACGCCTCGCTCAGGTAGTTCCTGGCTCCGTACGTAGCGCCACCAACGCCTTGAATCGGCTCGGCGATGAATGCCGCGATCTGTCCCGGCGTCGAGAAGCGAATGATTCCGCGTATGTCTTCCGCGCTCTTGGATGCGATCTCCTCGGGCGTGCCGGAGAATTGGCTCCGATACGGATCGGGCGACACGGCGTGATGGATTCCGAGCGCGCCGGGGACAGGAAACTTCCAGGTGTTGTGCGACGTCAGTCCCATCGCGCTTGGCGATCCGCCGTGATACCCGTTTCGGACCGCGATGACATCGGTGTTGCCGGTGAACAGGCGCGCCATAGTGACCGCGAGATCATTGGCTTCGCTGCCGCTGTTCACGAAGTAGCTGACGTCGAGCCCCTTTGGCATCTTCGAAGCGAGCTTCTTCGCGAGGAGCGGAAAGTTTGGATGCAGGTAGATCGTCGTCGAGTGCTGAAGCGTCTCCACCTGCTTCTCGATCGCGGCGACGATCTTCGGATGGCAGTGTCCGCACGAGACCGTGACGATCCCCGCATACATGTCGAGGTAGCGCCGGCCCGTCTCGTCGAATAGCCACTGCATGTGACCTTCGACGAGGAGCAACGGCTCGCCATAGAGCGTGAAAATTACCGGATTCGTGTACTTCTTCCGCATCGCGAGAAGCTCGGCCCGCGATGGACCAGTGTACGGCTTGGGAACGTGGCCAGACGGCGGCATCTGGAGCGGCGCGCGCGTGCTCGAGGCTCCTTTGCTGGTCGTCGCTCCCGCGCGCGGCGGAGAAGTGTTCGCGATCGTCATGAGCTAGGCCTGCACCGCGATCTCAGGCTGCGGCGCCGCATACCCTTCGACGTTCTCGTACCCCGAGTGATAGTCGGCAGACTCCGGACGTCGAATGTCCGACTGGAGCACGATTCTGTCGCGACGAATCCCGCGAAAGTCCTCGACGCTCTTCCACCCATCCTTCGCGTGTTCCTCGATGAACTTGTCGAGCCCCGAGAGCAGGCGCTTGATGACGTTTGGACCGACTGCCTGGTCGAGCATTGCGGCCGTGCACACCTGAACGGTTCCGCATCCGAGCAGGAAGTAGGACGCGGCCTGATTGAAATCGGACACCCCGCCAATTCCTGAAAAACTGCGATCTGGAAAAGCTTTAGTAAGTTGTGCCATCTTCGCCAGCGCGAGCGGGAGGATCGCTGGTCCGCCTAGTCCCCCGCTCGAGACAAAGCCGTCGACGTTGATCTCGAACTCCAGAGTCTCGAGATCGATCAGCGGTATCGACGGAAACGTATTCGACGAGACGATCGCGTCTGCTCCACCGCGGAAGCACGCCGCCGCTTCGACCACGATGTCCGCCGTCGCCGGAGTGAGCTTGCACCACACCGGGACCTTCGCGACTTCCTTCACTGCTTCGGTCACGACAGAGCAAAGGCCCTGATCCTTTCCGATGTTGGACCCCATGTCGCGTCGGTCCATGTGCGGACAGGAGAAGTTGAGCTCGAGTCCATCGGCGCCTTCTCCCTGCGCCGTTTCAGCCAGCTCCTGCCAATGCCTCAACTCCTTGTCGTTGCCGGATCCCGCCATGATCGACGCAATCAGCACCTTGTTCGGGAACGCTTCCTTGATGCGACGGATGCGCGGCGCCCACCACTCCAGCGTCTTGTCGGAGATGAGCTCCCAGTTCCACGACGAGTGCAAGGCTGCGCCAGCCCGTTTTTTCATGGATACGTTGGAGTCTTCGGGGCTCGTGCGCATGAACTTCGCCTTGGCGCCGTAAACGTTGACGACCGGATGGAGCCCGATCGTCTTCGTAACCACTCCGCCCCACCCGGCCTCGAACGCGCGCGTGATGTTCGATTCCGACTCCGTCGGCGGCGCCGACGAGAGAAGGAAAGGATTCTCGAACTTGATCCCCGTGAAGGTCACGGATCTATCCACGCTCATACGACCTCCTAAGACATCCAGTTGGTTCCGGCTTCTTTATTCCATTTCGTGGTCATCTTCTTCGCCTGCGACCAGAACTCGATCGAGCCGCGCCCCGTAATGTCACCGACGCCGAACTTGGAATCGTTCCAGCCACCGAACGAGAACGGCTCGCGTGGAACCGGCACTCCGACGTTGACGCCCACCATCCCGGCGCTCGCGTGCTCCATCACGTAGCGTGCTGTGCCGCCGCTTTCCGTGAACACCGACGCCGCATTTCCGTACGGCGATGCGTTCTCGATTCTCAGCGCCTCATCGATGTCCTTTGCCCGGATGATCACGAGCACGGGGCCGAAGACTTCGTCCTGCGCAATTCGCATGTCGGGAGTGACGTGGTCGATAATCGTCGGCCCGATGAAGTATCCGCTCTCCTTGCCCTTTACCACGGCGCGGCGCCCGTCCACAAGCACCTTCGCGCCTGCCGCTTCCGCTTCGGCGATGTACTTCTCGATTCGCTCCTTTGCGGCGATCGAGATGACCGGACCGATGTCCTTCCCTGGAACGATTTTCTTCGCGTGCTCGACCATCCGCTCGATGATGTCGTCCGTCTTCGAGACCGCGACCATCACCGACGCCGCCATGCAGCGCTGGCCGGCGCAGCCCGACATCGACGCCACGACGTTGCTCGACGTCATCTCCTTCGCGGCGTCGGGCATGACGATCAGGTGGTTCTTAGCCCCGCCCAACGCCAGACACCGTTTCAGCGTCGCCGTGGACCGGCGATAGACGACCTTCGCGATCTTCGTCGATCCAACGAAGCTGATTGCGGCGATTCCCGGGTGGTCGCAGATCGCTTCAACCGCTTCCTTGCCCCCGTTGACGATCTGAAGCACGCCCTCCGGCAGTCCCGCTTCCTTGAGCAGCTCCGCGATCTTGCCAGCGCTGAGCGGCACCAACTCCGACGGCTTGAGAATCAGGCAGTTGCCGAGTGCGATCGCGTTGGGGAGCGACCAGTTCGGCACCATGTTGGGGAAGTTGAAGGGCGTGATCGCCGCGACGACGCCAAGTGGATACCGCTCGACCCGGCATTCTACACCACGACTGACCTCGAGGACCTCGCCCGGCGCAATTTGCGGAAGCGAGCACGCAAACTCGCACAGCTCCGCGGACTTCAGGACCTCCGCGCGTGCCTCGGATGTCACCTTCCCGTTCTCTTCCGTTATGAGTGCGGCGAGCTCGTCGATGTTTTTTTCGAGGAGTGCCTTGTAGCGATAGAAGACCTGCACGCGCTCCTTGATCGGAGTCGCGGCCCAGGCCGGAAACGCCTTATGAGCGCTGGCAACAGCTGCGTCCACATCGTCCTGGCTGGAAAGCGGCACGCGTGAGATGACGCTGCCATCGCTCGGGTTGTGCACCTCGAGGAACGTGCGGTCGCTGCCAACGAATGAGCCGCCAACGTAATTCTGGACTTCGGGGTACTTCACCGTCCCTCCTGCTCTCGGACGCCCGGCTGCCTGGCGAACCCCCAACCCGTGGATTGGAGGGCACTTATCCCACTCTGCCAAGATGCCTTTGGGGCTGAAACGTCGCAAGCGGAATTGCGCTTCCCTGGCCCCCTCGGACGTCTGCGAGACGGCGTCGCTGCGCCCGCAATGCCGTCCGCGGCGAGCGCCTGAACCTTCAGCGCGCAACCAGGGGGGTCACAAACGTTGGAGGAGTCCGCATCACAAAATCATTACGGAGGCTTCCTTCTGGGAGTCGTCGGTCGCCCCCGAACAGAGGTGTGACTTCGTAAGGATCGGCGACCGAAAAATCGACGTCGTAGCCGATGTCCTGGAAGAATCCCAGCGTTATCGTGCTCAGCGGCGACTTAAAGTCCCGGCTCACTGTGGAAACCATGAGCTCGTCGCCGAACACGACGAGCCTCCAATGGGGATCGTTCGGGCCGAGGCCGGAGCGGTTCTCCAGAGGAACTGTGACCCCGGTGTACCAAGCACCGTGCTTCGCAAACTCGGCCCGCGCGGCCGCTCCCTCGAAGAAAGGGTCGCTCGTTCCACCTGCGAGCCCCTTCGTCGCATAACTCTGCGGGTTGAATCCCAGTGCGTGTGCCATCTCATGAGTGATGACGCCTTGCAACACTCCCCGCGCCTCCATCGAGTCCAGATCGGCACGGTCCAACCGGATGTGGCTCACAATGGGCAACGTGTCACGATTGCTCAGGCTGCAAACCTGAGTGAACGCTACTGCTCCTGCTGGCCCATCGATGTCTGCGACCGAGATGAACAGCAGGAGATTTCGATGGGTCTCGTTGAGCCGCGGCTGACCCGTGAAGCATTGGTTCGCGGGAGTGCTGAGGCTGAACTCTCCGAGATCCTTTGACAGGGCGCGGCTCCACTTGTCGACAGCGACGGCGACAAGATTCTGTTGAGCTGGCGTAAGCGCGGATGTGAAACGCACTTCGATCTGCGACGTATGAGGCGCCAGGGTCAGGCCGGCAACCGGATCAGATCCTCCGCACGCCAGGCTGAGGCCTGCCGAGGCGACCAGCAGCATGGGGCCTGCCCGAACAAATCCCTTTCCGGGCGACCTCATCCTAGGCAATGGAGATCATGATCATGAGCACGATTATAGCTGCGGGGATCGTGGGGCGCTGATTTTGTTGGCTCGCATCAGAGCCGCAAAAACGGACGCCGTCCTTGAAAGTCGCACCGGCACGAAGCATGATGCTCAAACAGCCGTCGCACCACTGAAACCGC
>JADGQU010000076.1 GCA_017881545.1 Gemmatimonadaceae bacterium | reverse complement strand
CGGTGCGCGGACGTGTGCTGGTGGATCGGGGACGGGTTCTGGCGGCTGACAAGTCTCTTTCTGACCGCGTTAGCAAAATCGGGCAGGATCTCGCCGCCTGGGCAGCGAGATCCTGATCCGCACGACTCCAAGCGCCTGTATGGAAGCACCGAGCGAGTCAGCGTAGTTCGCCGCCAGCTCCCTGCTTTGGGATTCGTGTGGCCTGTGAGCGCCGCAACGTAAGCCGCTGCACCCCAGGGGCCGTAGCGAAGAATGGTGGTCGCGCGGTATCTTGAAGCTCCACTCTGAAGGAAGCCCGACTCAATGCCGGCAGTAGACAACCACCACCGTATCTGGCGCGACGGCAAGTTCGTGGATTGGGAAGACGCGACGATTCACGTGATGAGTCACGTCGTCCACTACGGATCGAGCGTATTCGAGGGTATCCGTTGCTACGAGACCCCCGATGGGCCCGCGGTCTTCCGACTCGGCGCCCACATGAGGCGGTTCGCGGATTCGTGCAAGATTTACCGCATGCCCCTCAAGTACTCGATCGACGAAATGTCGAGGGCCGCGGTCGACACAGTCGCCGAAAATGAATTACCGCATTGCTACCTGCGACCGGTTGCTCTCCGAACCGGCGAGCAGATGGGCGTGCTTCCTCACGACACTCCGCTCGAGGTCTTCATCATTCCGTGGACCTGGGGCACGTACCTGGGCACCGATGCGCTCAAGAACGGCGCCGACGTGTGCGTATCGAGCTGGAGACGGCCCGCTCCCGACACGTTCCCGTCACTCGCGAAAGCGGGCGGAAACTATCTCAACGGCCAGCTCTCCAAGATGCAAGCCCGCGTCGACAACTACGTCGAAGGCATCATGCTCGATTCCTTCGGCCTCGTGTCGGAAGGAAGCGGGGAGAATCTCTTCCTGGTGCGCGACGGCAAGTTGTTCACGTCCACGATCAGCTCCGGGATTCTGAACGGAATTACCCGCGATTCCGTTCTGCGCATCGCTAAAGACATGGAGATCGAAGTCGTGGAAGGATCGATTCCGCGCGAGATGCTTTATATCGCCGACGAGCTGTTCTTCACGGGAACCGCCGCCGAAATAACGCCGATCCGGTCGGTGGATCGCATTCAGGTCGGCACAGGCAAGCCCGGCTTGCTCACGCTGGAGATACAGCGAGAGTACATGGGTATCGCCACCGGGACGATCGAAGACCGTCACGGCTGGCTGACGCCGGTTCCTGTGCGCAAAAGCGCATCGGCGACAGCGCGCGGGAAGGTCTCCCGGGAGCCGGTCGTTGACATGTCGGCCGCGCCAATCTAGCCATCTATCAGGGCGCGCAGATTGGCGCGAACATCGAGGTTTCGGGCAGAACGGGTAACGAGCGACACGAGCTGATCGTCGCATAGGGAGTGCGTGCGCCCTCGGGGTTTCTTGCACGAGTTGTATATTTGGGCGGGTTTCGCCCAGGAGGAGTGCTTGATCGTTGGTTGTCTGGCACTGAATGCTTCGTTTGAGCCGTTGACGATGGTCCCGCTACGCCGTGCGTTGCGGCTGGTCATCGATGGAAAGGCTGAGATCGTCGAGGCAGATGCTGATCGCGTGATTCGCTCCGAGAGGTTGACGCTTCCTCGCCCCGCGGTGATCCGACTCATGCGCTTCATCCACGTGCCGCGTCGTTTCCGCCGGCAGGTGACGAACACCTTCCTGTTCGCGCGCGACCGCTACCGCTGCCAGTACTGCGGACGCCTTCAGATCGAGCTCAAGCCGCGCGAGTCACTCACGCGCGACCACCTGATTCCGCTGTCCCGCGGGGGCGCGAACGACTGGACCAACGTCGTTACCGCCTGCAGCCCTTGCAACACCCGGAAGGCGAACAACCTGCCGCAGGAGATCGGCATGCACCCGATGCACGCGCCGGTCGAGCCGCACTTCGTGCATCTGAGCTGGGCTGTGCGGCGCCTGACGCCGACCCAGGCGAAGTACATCCGGATCTTCTACGGGGAAGAGACCCTGCACCATCTCGAGGATCTCGAGAACCGGCATCCCAATCATCCGGTGCACCACGTCAGTTGAGTACAAACTGAACGGGATCCGAGATCTGAGAGGCATAGATCTCAGGAGGTAGTCACTTCGCTCCGACCGTTCCGGCGCGCATCCTGTTACAACCGACCGCCTGCACCATTATGCCACACAGATCCGTCGCAGACGCAGTTACTAGACTCTGATATCTGCGCTTCTCAGATCTCGGATCCCGTTCAGTTTGCAGTTGCAGTTGCAGTTGCAGTTGTCAGATCTCGGATCCCATTCCGTTTGCAGTTGTCAGGGGCGGAACGTCCCCGTTCGAGCCTCGTAGTGCCTCTTCTCCCCACCCAGCAACCGCACCACAAGCGTTCGAACGCCCCGCCCGACCGCCGTCCCCGGATTCTTCTTTCCGCTCACAGCGGGCTTGAGCTCCCCCCGCAACCACCGCTGTACCTCGTCGAGATCGCTCAGCGACAGCGTCTCGACATCCAGCAGCAAATTGTAGTAGCCGCGCTCTCCCTTCTTCGGCAGCGATATCGCCACTTTGTATGGCGCCTCCACCGCGTTCTCGGCGTCGGCCGTGGCCGGGTAATCACCGAGCGATTCGGCCTTCTTGTTCACCACGCGAACCGCCTGGTACTTCTTGCCGAGCACGTCGTACTTGAGAATGACGTCCCACTCGAACGCGGCCTTGAGATCGTCGAACCAGCGGCCCGACGCCCATCGCTCCAGCCGATAGTGCAGACGCGCGGGGAATCCGTTCGCCAGCAGATCCCGCATCGAGGCGTCCGCCAGCAATCCCGCTGAAGATACCGCCGGCGGCTCGGCCGCCCACGCGGGCTGCGGAGGGAGCACGACATCCAGACGCACTTTCTGCGCGCCCAATGGTACGCCGATAGCGAAAACAGCGGCAAAGAGGGAGAGCTTCAGCATCGCTCGAGCGCCATCGCGCGGGCCAGCGCGCAAACAGGGTAGCAGCATCCCTAGAATCGCCGGTGTACCCGGAGAAACACGTTCGCGGGCTCATCCGGGCTCGACACCGATTTGGCCACGTACACGCCGATGAGACCGAGGTCGAGCCCCAGGCCCACGTCGGTCCGGAATGTCCCGAATCGCGGAAAGCTGTTGCTCGAATACACCAGCGTTCCCGACGGCTGGCCGACCAGCCAGCCTCGCCCCGCATCGACGAACGCGACGACCGTCGGCTGCACGGTGAAGCCGATGCCGCGCAGCCGGATCGGTCTCGCGTTCAGAAAATCGAATAGCGACGAGTGCAGCTCGTTCCGGTACTCCAACTGCGCGAGCGCGACGCGCTCGCACTGCGCGGGATTACCCGGCGGGGGTTGCCCTCCATCGCTGCATTGCGACACGTCGACCGTTCCCGGCTCGAACTTGCGGAAGTCCAGTCCCGGCACGGTCCCAAACCCGCCGACGGAGAATCTCCGCTCGAGCGGAAGATCGTCGCCGTGCAGCCAGCCCCCGAGCACGAGCCTCGCGTTGATCCACGTCGTGGGCGAAAGGCGGTTGTAACGGCGCAGGTCGATGAGCGCGCGGCCGTACGTCACTTGCGGCGAGATATCCGGACGCGCCAGCGGAGATGTTGGCCCCATGTCCGTCATTCTCCCGGTGCCGCGCTCGTATTCAGCGAGAATCAGCCAGCCCGTGGACGGATTGTCCTCGTTGTTCCGGGTGTCGATGTTGGCGCGCAGGACGCCGAGGTGGAATCGTCCGGCGTCCACCAGCGGATTTGCGCGCCACGCGCTGCCGTTGCCGAAAACCGAGAACACGGTGCGCACCCGCGCGGAGCTCCAGCGCTCATCGCTCCAGTCCGCGGAAAAGCTGCTGTGCGCGCTCATATTGAACGTCGCTGTCGCCTTGGCGCCATGGCGATTGAACAGATCGCGGAAATCACGGTGCCAGAAGAACGTGGCGAGCGCGGCGTCCGGATCCGGTAGCTGCCACGTCTCGACGGGCGTATACACGTCGTACGACGAGACGGCGAGTCTGTAGCCCCGCCCCCGCCCGACGCGCGCTGCCGCGGTGATGCGATGGCCGAGATTCTGGCTATCCCAGTGGAACGTATCCGCCGTCCTGATGATGCCCATCACCGACGCATCGAGGTCGGCGGCGCCGACGCTGTCGTGGAAAACGGGCCCGAGGTAAACCGGCAGTCCTTCGACGCGGTTGTAAGTTTTCCCCGAGGTGAGGACGAGGCCGCTGACGCGGCTGGTTCTTGCCCAGAGGCCGAGCCGTTCGGCGGCCGTGTCGGCCTGGACTGTGTCCACGCCCTGCGCGCGCGAGACAGCGGGAGCGGCGCACGCGAGCAGCACACAGACCGCGCCCATCGTCGTGGTTTTCTTTGTCATGTCGGCCTTATACCCTCGTCACGTTGATTCCGAGTCGCTTCATGCGCCGGTAAAGATTTGGCCTGTCGGTCTGGAGTCTCCGGGCGGCATCGGCGACGTTGCCACTTGCCTCCGCCAGCGCCCGCGCAATCACCGTTCGCTCGAAGCTGTCCAGTTTGTCGGCCAGCGAAACCGGACCGTGCGCAGCGGATTCAGCGCCCACCCGCGCCTGGGCACGCGTGGGCGTGGTTACCGGCTCCTCTTCGTCGCGATCGACGATGAGGACATCCTCCACCTTCTGGCCGGTGATCTCCGCGCCCGGATGCAGGATCGCCAGCCGCTCCACGATGTTCGCGAGCTCGCGGACGTTTCCCGGCCACGGGTAGTCGCGGAGCAGCTGGAGCGCGTCGCTCCTCCAGCGCGGCTTCGCCTGGCCGCTTCGCTGGAGGAACTGCTCGGAGAAATGCTCGACCAGCTCGAAAATGTCGTCGCCGCGCTCGCGCAGTGGAGGGATCGCCAGCGGGATCACCTGCAGCCTGAAGTAAAGATCTTCGCGAAACGTTCCCGCCCGCACCGCGCGTTGAAGATCGTGATTCGTTGCCGAAATGATGCGCACATCGGTGCGAATGATTCTGTTGCCGCCCACGCGCTGGATTTCCTTGGCCTCGATTGCGCGCAGCAGCTTTGCCTGCGCGTCGGGGCCGAGGTCGCCAACCTCGTCGAGGAAGAGCGTTCCGCGATGCGCCAGCTCGAACCTGCCGATGCGGGTCTGCGTCGCGCCGGTGAACGCCCCACGCTCGTGGCCGAACATTTCGCTCTCCACGAGATCGCGGGGAATGGCCGCGCAGTTCACGCGAACGAACGGCTTTTCGCGCCGCGGGCTCGCGTCGTGGATGGCGCTCGCGACCAGCTCCTTGCCCGTCCCCGATTCTCCTGTGATGAGCACCCGCGCGTCCGAGGGCGCGACGCGCGCGATCATCTGGCGCACGGTGTTCATCGCCTCGCTCTTGCCGACCATCTGTCCGCCGAATCCCAGCTCCGCGCGCAGCGCGCGGGCGACACGGCGCGTCTGGCGGAGCTCAAGAGCCGACGAGACCGCGAGCAGAACTCCTTCGGGCGTGAGCGGCTTTTCCAGAAAATTGAAGGCGCCAAGCTTGGTGGCTTTGACCGCGTCGGCGAGTCCCGCCCGTCCGCTCATCATGATGACGGGAAGATCCGGCGCGACGTCCCGCAGCCGTCCGAGCGTGGCCATTCCGTCAAGCTCGCCCGGCATCATGAGATCGACGAGCGCGACGTCAGGCTCTCCCTCCTTGACCCGCGCGACAGCTTCAACGCCGCTCGCCGTCTCCGCTACTTCGTAGCCTTCACCAGAGAGGAGCGCGCCGACCATGCGCCGAATGTTCGGCTCATCGTCGGCGATGAGGACTATCGGCACCTACGTCGCGCGATCCGGCGGCGAGGCGGACGACTGAATCGCCCGCGCATCGCCACCGCCTCTCCCCTCCGACAGCAGCTTCGTCGTGAATCGCTGCCCCTCGGTGATTCGCTCGACTTCGATCGCGACCGCTTCGAGCGTCTGCTCCATCCGCTCGAGACGCTGTGCGACTTCGGATGGAATACGGGGATTCTTGGCTTCCGCGTCCATGCTGCGCGCGTAGGCCCGCGCTAGTGGAACGCCGATGGCAAGGACGATGGCGCAGGCGAACGCGCCCAGCGGCACGACTATCTCTGGTCCCATTTCAATCAATCCTCGCGGCGCCGGCGCCGTTTGCGGGTATCGTGAATTGTATCTCCGTTCCCTTGCCCAACGTGCTCGTCGCGTTCACAGTTCCATCGTGGGCCCATACCGCCTGGCGCGCGATCGCCAGTCCGAGTCCGGTGCCACCCGGCTTGTTGGTGACGTACGGCTCCCAGATCGTCCCGAGATCGTCTGGCGCGATTCCCTTGCCATCGTCGGCCACCGAGATCCGCACGGCATCGCGCCCCCCTAACCTCACGAGAGTGGCTTTCACACTGATGCGCCCGTTCTGTCCGGATGCATCGACAGCGTTCAGCAGCACGTTGCTCAATGCGCCGGCAAGCGCTCCGTTGTGACCGTACACCCGCGGAAGATTCTCGTCTATCTGAAGATCGAGAGCAATGCCCGGTGGGACGCTGCTGCGCGCAGTGTAACGCACGAGCTCGCCCATGTCGACTTCCGACGGCGGACCTTCCGGCAGGCGCCCGAACTCGGCGAAGCTCCTCGCCATGCGATCGAGACGCTCTGACTCCATCGCGATGACGTCGACATCCTCCTCCAACTCCGCGGGAACCTGGCCGCGCAGGCGGGCGAGCGCAAAGCGAATGGGCGTGAGCGGATTCTTGATCTCGTGCGCCACCCTTCGCGCGCTTTCCCTGAACGCGTGGAGGCGCTCCGCTTCAACCGCCTGACGGCGACCGTGCTCGAGCTCCGACACCATCTCGCGCATGCTTCGTCGCAGCGTCTCGAACTCGGGCGCACCGCGCACTCTGCTGGTCGTGACTTCAATCGTCGTCCCTTCGTCGCCGTTCTTTCGAGGGCCGCTCGAGACAACCGTAGGCTCGGGAGGAGGGGGAAGCGACTCCCCGTGCCCAATGATCTCGGTCCATCGCACAAGCTCATCCAGCGGCCGGCTCAATTGCCGGCTCAGATGTCCCGCCACGCGCGACGCGGCTCCGGTGAGCACCAGGAGGGCGAGAATGCCGGCTATCGCGATCACGCGAACCGTGCGCGTGGCGAGGAAGCTGTAGCGACGCGCCTGCTCCACCGAGGTTCTCAGCTCGCGCTCGTGCGCGTCGATTGCACGCCGTTGGGGGGCGGTCAACGGTGCCTGGCGCGCGGCGGCAATGGCCTTTTCGCCACTCGCCGCCACGCTGTCCCAGGCCGGCCGTCCGGTGACGAACGGCAGGGCAGTACTGACCGTCCCGCCCCATAGAAGTGTGAGCACGAGGGCCGGAACAATCGCGAACAGCGACAGGATCAGGACCAGTCGTGTGCGGAAACGCAGTTGATTCATGGGGGTTTGAGTATAAATTATACCCGTACGGCGCGACTTCGAGGATCCGGCGACCGGCCAACTAACGGTTGACTCGCTCGCATGGACCTGAAGACGCACCGCCTGCGGCATCCGTCGCAGGATTGATACGGCGTGCAGCCGTCGCGGCAAATAATCGCGGGCACGCAGCCTCGCACAGGTAATTCCCAAAAAAAATGAGTTCACGACCACACCGGTCCGCGTCACCAGCCGCGCACCGCCATGTTGCCCCGGTACACCGAGGGCCACAGGCAAACGCCCCAATACACCGCGGTCCGCAGGCAATGACCGCCTCCGCACAAGCAAGTCCCCACCACGCCCCCAACGCCGCACTGCTCATCGACTTCGACAACGTCACGATGGGCATCCGCTCCGAGCTTCAGACGGAGCTCAGAAATCTCCTCTCCTCCGACATCGTAAAGGGCAAAGTATCGGTTCAGCGCGCCTACGCCGATTGGCGTCGCTATCCGCAGTACATCGTGCCCCTCGCGGAATCCTCCATTGATATGATCATGGCGACCGCGTACGGCTCCGCCAAGAAGAACGCGACCGACATTCGACTCGCCGTCGATGCAATGGAGCTGGTATTCACCCGCCCCGAGATCGGCACGTTCATTCTCCTGTCGGGCGATTCCGATTTCGCCAGCCTCGTCACCAAGCTCAAGGAGTACGGCAAGTACGTCATCGGAGTAGGCATCCGCGAATCCTCGAGCGACCTCCTCGTCATGAACTGCGACGAGTACTACAGCTACAACGCGCTCGCCGGCCTGGTCCGGAGCGGCGAAGAGGAAGTAGTGAAGAAGGACCCGTGGGAGCTCGTCACGGAAGCCATCGCCCAGATGAAGCGCAACGGCGACGTCATGCGCGCCGACCGCCTCAAGCAGGTGATGCAACAGATCGACAGCTCGTTCGACGAGAAGAACCTCGGCATGTCCAAGTTCTCGCGCTTCGTGACGGAGGCCGCGCACCGCGGCTTGCTCACTCTCACCAAGCTCGAAAATGGGCAGTTGGAGATAGCTCCCCCCGGTGCCGGCGTCGCCCGCGGATTACCCGCGGGTCAGGAGACCACGCAGGCCACTGTTCCGAGGCTCGCGGGGTCGGCGGAAGGCGAGACGGTGGAGCGTCCGCGCCGCGGCCGAAGAGGCGGCAGGGGCCGCGACCGCGACCGCGACGTGCGCGGCCAGCGTTCGGCCGCTGCGGCACCGCAACCCTCTCCCACTGAAACAGAGTCTTCGCAACAGCCCGAAGTGACACCGGTCGCGGCATCGGCTACACCAGCCGCAGCCGCAGCTTCGGTTGACGGTATTGG
>JADGQU010000075.1 GCA_017881545.1 Gemmatimonadaceae bacterium | reverse complement strand
AATTCCTCTCAAAAGGTGGAGATACTTACAGCGGTACCGCGGTTGCACGTTGCGCAGTGAGGCAGGATGCATGCCCAGTGAGCGCGCGAGCGCTCTCCAAACCGACCCCCTCACAACGGGACAAACTAGCAAAACTTTTCGGAGGCGCTAGTGATGAACGCCGTTAAAAAAACAACGCGACAAACATTCGTCACGCTCCGCCGATATGCGGCAGCGGTAGCCGTTCTCGTCGTCGACAATCGGTTGCAAGTGCCACGCCAGCCAACGGCATTCGCGGGGAAATGCACGACATAAAACGAAATACGCGACATCCAGCGGGTGTTTTCGCCCTTTTCGGGGATCGCGAAGCGCGCGCGGCGTGTTGCACGAGCGCAAGAGGAGCCCAACTACGTAAGTGTGCGCCGCATAAGCAGGTAGGCGTGTGCAGCTCTACAGCAGTTCAATCGCTGCGGAGCTTCCATCCCGAGGCTACGAAACGACTCTCCGCCACCACGGCCCGCGCTGCCGCGCCAGAAGCTTTTCGGTCGCATCTTCCCATGCTTCCTTCATCTCCAATCCGTCCGCGAAACGCGCTTCCGGGTCTGCCGCGAATGCGGTGCGAAACCAGTTCGCGAGGACGCTCGGAAATGGCACAAGATCGGCTTGCTCGCTCAGTTGGCGCCCCAATATGCTTCGCGCATCGTCCTGACCGAACGGTGGCTCACCGGTCATCGTGAAGTACACGATCGCCGCAAGCGCGAAATAGTCCGCCGATGGCCCCTGCGGCTCGCCGAGGAGCTGCTCCGGAGCAGCGAACGCAGGCGTGCCGGTTGTCCCAACGACATCCTCACCCGTCACGTTCGCAATTCCGAAGTCGGTGATGCGCCAGCGCTGATAGCGATCGATGAGAATGTTCTCTGGCTTGAGATCGCGGTGCAGGATGCCATTCGCATGCGCCACGTTGAGGCCATCCAGAACCTGCTCGACCTGCGATGCGATTTCGGCCGCCTGGCGCGGACCTGACCGCGCAACGAGACTCGCGACGCTCCCTTCTTCGGCCAGCTCCATCGTGTACCAGGAAAGATCACCGCTCGAATCCCAGTCGTAGATCGGCACGATCGCCGGATGCGCGAGCTGTGCGGCGAGCTTCGCTTCGCGCCAGAACGCTCTCACCGCCTTGTCGTCGCGCGCGATCACCGGGTGCAGCGCCTTCAGCGCGACCTCGCGCTCCAGTGAAAGATCACGCGCGCGCCACACGGTTCCGAATGCGCCGCTGCCAAGCTTCGAGAGAATTTCATAGTCGTCTCCGACCGCCCAGCGGACCCGCGCCTCGGCGGATTCCTGTGCGCTGCTGTCAGGCTCCCCGCGAACCATCACGACCGTCCGCGCCGGGTCGCCGCGATCCACAGCTCGCAGAAGCACTCCAAGCGACGGAAAGCGATCGGCCGGGTCAGGCATCAGTGCGCGGTCGAGCGCACTGGCCATCGACTCGGGTGTCTCGGGCCGCACCAGCTTGATCGGCGGCGCGCCACGCGTCGGCGGCGCTTCACCAGTGAGAGCGGTAAAGCACATTGCGGCGAGCTGCCATTGGTCGCTTGCCGGCGTGGGGACCCATTCGCTCGATTCCCACTCGGGCGGCATTGGGAGCAGCTGCTCGCGCATTGGACGCGCTCCCTCGCGAGAGCGTATCTCGAGCGGACCGTTCCCGGGCCGCACGCCCGGAGGGATCGCCTCGCGCGGAATGGCCCACTGCCACTCCAGCATCCAGAGACGCCCCGTTGGTGTCGTCCACAACGCGTCGCCGTTCAGGCCGCCGTGCGCGATGCCCGTCTCGTGCAGGTAGGAGAGCGTCGAGCACGCGCCGCGAAGCAGCTGAAAAACGTAGGGAATGTCAGCGAGTCCCAATCGAGCCAGGCGCGCGCGCACAGTCTCGCCCGTAACCCAACGGCGAAGGTAGCCCGGGCCGCGCCGCGCGTCAGCGTACTTCGTCCAATAATGGTAAGTCGTCGGAATGGACGGATGACTGCGCTGCGCCAGCTGCCTCGCTTCCTCGAAGAGCCACGGAGTGTGATTCGGATCGGGCGCCGTCACCAGCGAGAGCGACCGCCCCAGCGCATCGATCATTTCCTGGTAGTGGCGATAGTCGCCCACCATGCCGCCCGGACCCCACGACCACTCCGGGGGCAGCTGCCAATCGATGAGGTGTTCAGGCAGGACCTTGGTCGCGCGGGGCGTCTCCGTTCCGCGATTGACCCCGTTCACGCCGCGCTCCGTGCAAGCAGTATCAACACTCTCGTTCCCTTCCCTTCTTCGCTGATGATCGCGATCTCTCCTCCCCAGGCTTCGATAAGTCTGCGACTGACCGCGAGGCCGAGTCCGCTGCCGGTCGTGCGCGTTGAAAAATGGGGCTCAAAGATCCGCGGCAACACTGCCGGCGCGATCCCCGATCCGTCGTCGATCGTTTCTACCGTCACCCTTCCGTCTTCTTCGCGCAGCGAGATATCGACGTGACGCGCACCCGCGAGACGCGCGTTCTCGAATACGTTGAGCAACACGTCACGCATCTCGTCCTTCCGCGCCATCGCCCACATCGGTTTATCGGCTCCCCGCAACTGCCACTTCACTTTTCGGTCACCCATCTGTTCCAGTGCGACGACATCGTTTACGACGGCGGCAACGTCGACTGAGAGCGCAGGCGGCAAATCCGCGGGTGCACTGCCGTAACGGCTGAATGAACGCGCAATCTCGTCGAGTCTGTCTATCTCGGCCAGGATTCGTCGCACGTTTTCGTTCAGCACCTGGTCGTAGTCGACGCGTGGATCACTGTGCGCCCGCCGTAGATGCTGAACTCCCAGTCTAATCGGAGTGAGCGGATTCTTGATCTCGTGGGCGATCTGACGCGCCATCTCGCCCCACGCCAGCACCCGCTCGGCGCGGGCAACTTCGATCCGGCTGAGCTCCAGGTCTCTCGCCAGACGCTTCGCCGCGCTGCCACTTAGCCACAGCGCTGCGAGAGCCCCTACGGCCGTCGAGAACAACACGAGCATCCCGAGATCACGGCGCCGCCTGTCCAGCACGATATCGTCGCTCCGGGCCGGAGCCGCCAGCACGTAGCGCTCCTGCCCGGCCGCGCCGACGCCGTAGCCGAAGAGCATCGTCGCGGCGCCGAGCTTTGCCTCCCACACCGCGGATAGCTCGCCGCCGCTGGAGAGACTGAGCTCGACCGGCGGCGGCAACTGCCGTCCGGTTGGAGCAAGGACATCGAGGAGGCTGTCGCTCGTGCGATCGAGAAACCCGTCGGAATACAGAAAGAGTGGAGTGTCGAAGCGCCGCGCTTCTCCCGGCAGCTGCTCGTACTCGTTGCCAGCGGCGACCGCGTTGAGCGTCTCACGAACGAGAACCTCGCGCGTCTGCAGATCGTCGCTGCGCAATCTTTGATACGACCATACCGCGAATGCGATCGCGGGAATCACGAAGAACGCGAAGAGCGCGAGCGTTAGCCGCGCGTGATACGTGTAGATCCATCTGGTCGCGCGAACACGCAGCCAGCGCATGAAACCCTTTTCCGTCAGCGTCGGGAGTAGCCAGAACAGACCCGCGAGCAGCAGGTCCAACAGCAACACGAGGCTTCCTCGCTCGGCGCGCGCCCATACCGAGCGCAGGTCTATCTCCACATGCGCGCGCATCGTCCCCGCGCTCGTCGAGATCAGACGGTTGCCATGAAGCTCGTCGCCCACCCGGTTCCAGCGAAGCTGCATCGTGTCGGCATGCGCGGAGGGCGAGACATCGGTCAGCGCCACGTCGTACGGAGGATCGCCGCCGGAGGGCGTCGCCATTCCCAGAAGCGCGGCGTAAGGATTGGCGCTGAGAAGTCTGGTGCGCGGCAGCACCAGCACGGATGTCGCTCCGCCCGAGGAATGCGCGACGGCGGCGAGAATCTGAACGCCGGTTGGGCCCAGTATGCTGCGCGTCACAGTCTGGCGCGAGGCGATCGCCTCCTTGACCGCGCTCGACACCGCGTCCGAATCCGGCTCGGCCGGCGCGACCGCAAATTCGGAGATCTGTGTTCCCGCCTGGCTCCAGGATGCTATGGTCGCCGGATACTCTGCCGATGACAGGTCGGACGCAGCGTACGCCTTCAGCAAATCCGCGCGACTTCGCGGCTGCGGAGACGTGGAGAGCGTCGTCATGAATCGTCGCGTGAGCTGGACGGCGTAATCGTCGACGTGCCCGAGTGCGGCGACATCTTGTTCGGCGAGCTGCATGCGCTCGCGGGATGTCGTAGACCAGAGGCCGCCGAGTGCGACGATGGCGGACACCGAGGCGATGATGAGTGCCGCGCGAAAGGAGACGACTCCCGGCCGGCCGAACGCCATGCGCAGCATCCAATACGCTGCCAGCAGCACGGCGAAGAGAAAGAGGAAGAGGGGAATCTCCCACGAGAGCCAGAGGCCGGGAGTAGAGCCCCACGGCGGTTGTCCGATTCCCCGAACGATGTTCGACGCGAATGGAATCCCCACTCCGAGCGTCACGACTGAGCCAACGGCGGCATAGGGGCGAGGCCAGTGGGCCTCGGGGTGCGCGCGAATGATCGCGTACACCGCCATGAGAATCAGGGCCGCGCTGATGCAAAGCGCGCCGGCGTTCGCGGTGAGCGGTCCGGCCAGCCTCGCGAAGTAGTACGCCGGATCAAAGAGGCGCGATGTATTGGAAAACGAGTTCCAGGGAATGAGCGCCGTAATCGTGAGCGCCACAGCGATCGCGAACAACCGATCAACCAGCGAATGCCGCTCCCGCCAGGCGTAGACGAGAAACGCGAGGGCGAGAATGATGAGAGCCAGAGCGCCTCTCGCGCGGAGCATCGACGCGCGCCGGAACCCGACCTCCTCAGCGGTCGCGAGTCGCGGCAACGCGCGCAGAAGCGGTTTGCCGTTGGCGGAGAGCACGACCGGTCCGCCCCTCGCGTTGGCGGCCGGCGCAAACTCGTACGAAGAAACGCCTTGGGCGGGGGCAAGGCGCTCGTCCAGGGATTCGGTGAGTCTGTTGGCGGGTGCCGCGGCGTGCAGCACCGCCGTCGCGACAGCCCTCCGGTTGCCGCGCGTCTCGACCACGTTGAGTGTCGTATAGAACGCGCTGAACGTCACGCTCAGGGGTGCGCGGAGCGTATCGGGATCGATCCTCATCTCGCCCGACCAGGCGAAGGGGCGATCGTGGTCGAAGAGCACCAGCGATTCTCCATCCCTCTGGGGCGACCGGGTAGACAGAAACGCGAAGGCGCCTTCCTGGTCGGCCGGCGCATCCAACGCGCGAGCCGCCCGCTCGTCGAGACGTTCACGCGTCTCGGCAAGAGTCCGCTCCAGCGCGCGGAGGGCGCCCTCGGCGGCATCGACCCGCTCGCTTCCGTTCGGCGAGGCCGGCCCGGACGTGCGTGGAAGCGCCGGAGTTCTGACCCACATCGCAATCAGAAAAAGCGGGATCGCGGCAGCCGCGAGGATTGCGCGTCGTGGCAGGTGACCGCTTCTTACATTAAGACTACCAGCTGATGCGATGACTCTTCCCTCCTCCATTCCAGCTTCCGGGCCGTTGCGGGTCAAGGAGCTCAATCCGGCGCAGATCAGTGCGATCCTTGGCAATGATCCGCGGCTCATCATCCCGATCGGGACGTGCGAGCAGCACGGTCCTCACCTTCCGCTCGGCTGCGATACGATAATCGTCGAGCACATGGCGGACGATCTGTCTGCAGAATATGGCGTGTTGCGGGCTCCGACGGTGGAATACGGTGTGAACGTCGACACGGAGCGCGGGTTCACCGGCAACGCTTCGCTGAGAAAAAAGACTTTGCACCGCATGCTCAACGACCTGCTCGATTCGTGGGAGGCGACCGGCGTGCGCGAGTTCATTCTGCTCACGGCGCACGGACACGATCCGCATCAGGAGGCGCTCGCGACAGTAATTACGACCGCGGCGCGGGTAAGAGTCGTTGACATGTTCGGCGTGAATTTGTCCGACCTGCTCGAAGGCCAGCGCGAAGCAATGCACGGAGACGAGGTCGATACATCCATAATGCTCTTTCTGGCGCCGCAGATGGTGAGCCTTGATCAGGCACAGGATTACATGATGTCGCGCGAGCAGCTGAGGCGGTACCGGCGCGGCTGGCTGACCGTCCCGAGCGGCAGCGCGGGCTCGATCGGCAGGCCATCGCTCGCGTCGGCGAAAAAGGGCAAGCTCATTTACGAGCGCATCTACGCCAAGATCAGCGACAGGATTTTTCTGGCACCCGCGCCGACGGAGTAGGAGTTCGGTCTGTCAAGGTGCTTGTGGCAAACGGCGATCGTGGCTCGATCCGGCGGCCGGAACGCCAGAGGAACTCCAGAGGAACTGCGGCAAGCCCGTCTTAATTCAATCTTAAGGAAATTCGGTGTGTTCGACGCTGAAACTCTGTAGTATAGTTGGCCGTAAGTGTTCGAAAAGCCCACCTCCCCCCTACAATGATACGATCACTGCTCTTCATAAGTCTTTTGGCAGGCGCCGTTCAGGCATCCGCCCAGGTAACTCCCCGCGACTCGACTGGCCAGGCCACGCTGACCATCGAGCAGGCAGTCGAGCTGGCCGGGCGCAACAACCCCGAGTTCCAGCAGATCCAGAACAATCGCATCGGCGCCCGTGCGGCAGTGAGAAGCGCATACGGTGCCTTGCTTCCGACCGCGGACGCGTCGCTCAACGCGCAAAGGCAGCAGGGCGGCCAGCAGATCTTCGGCGGCACGAGTCTCGGCGCCAGCTCCGACGTCAATCAGTCCAGCTATCAGATCGGACTGAACTATAGAATCAACAGCGCTACGCTGATCACGCCGAGCCTGCAGCGCGCCAACCGGGATGCTGTGGAGGCCGATATCACCGGCGCGTCCGAGACTCTCCGCAGCAACGTGCGGCAGCAATATCTGTCGACGCTCCAGGCGGAAGCGAACGCCGATCTTCAGGACACGCTCGTTGTGGCATCGCAGCAGGAGCTGATTCTCGCGCAGGCGAGAGAGATCGTCGGCTCGGGCACGCAGCTGGATGTGCAGCGCGCCGAGGTTTCGCTCGGGCTCCAGCAGGTTGCCGCACTCAAGGCGAGAAGCCAGGTCGAGATCGAGAAGCTGCGGCTGTTCCAGCAGATGGGAACCCCTCAGCCGGCGAACGTGAAGCTCGTGAGCCAGTTCCCGGTCACGCCGACGGCGCTCAATCTCCAGGAGCTCATCGAGTCGGCGCGTCGCCAGAATCCTGGCGTTCTCGCACTGCGCTCGAGGGAGCACGTGTCCGACCTCAACGTGAAACGGGAAAAGGGCGAATACTCGCCAACGCTGTCCCTGTCGACGGGCCTCGGCGGTTATACGTACGGCTACACGAATTCCAACTTCCCCGTGCAGCAGGCATCGGCGCAGCTCGATGCGGCGCGCGCGAGCTGCGTCAGAACCGAGGAAGTCCGCGCGGCGCTCAACCTCTCGAACCAGCTCGCCCAGTGCAACTCGATGGCGTTTACCGACGTGCAGGCGCAGGCGATCCGCGACGGCAACTCGAGATTCCCTTTCAACTTCACAAAGTCTCCGCGCTCGTTCAGCGCCACGCTCTCGCTTCCGTTGTTCGATGGATTCTCGCGTGAGCAAAGGCTGCAGGAAGCGATGGCGAGCCGCTCCGACGCTCGCTACAGCGTCAGATCAAAGGAGCTGGCACTCACGGCGGACGTGACCGCGGCGTACCTGATCCTCGTGACGGCGGAAAAAACGGTGGCGCTTCAGGACCAGAACGCCGCCAAGGCCAAGCAGGAGCTGAAGCTCGTGCAGGACCGGTACAGAATCGGGGCGACGACGTTCGTCGACCTGACTGAAGCTCGCGCGACCTACGAGCGCTCAGAGAGTGACCGCATCAATGCCGTCTACGACTATCACAAGGCCTTCGCCGCTCTGGAAAGCGCCGTTGGTCATCCCCTTCGCTAATCGGATCGACATATATGAAGAAACGCACCAAGTGGACAGTCGCCGGCGCGATCACTCTCGCAATCGTGATCATCGGCGTCACCAGCGCGATGAAGGGCCGCAACAAGGCGACCGAAGTCCGCATGGAGAAGGTCCAGAAACGTGACCTGGTTGCCTCGGTCACGGCGAGCGGGCAGGTACTGCCGCACACCAAGGTCGACATCAGCGCCGACATCAGCGGACGCATTGTCCGCCTGGCCGTGAAGGAAGGCCAGATGGTGTCAATGGGCCAGTTCCTTCTCGAGATCGACCCGTCGCAGTACCGGGCGAGCGTAGAGAGAGCTACCGCGGCCGTTGCTTCGGCAAGGTCGCAGGCCGCGCAGGCGAAGCCGGCTCTGGCTCAGGCTCAGCGCAACTTCGACCGTTTGGCGGCTCTCAAGAAAGCAAATCCCACGCTGGTGTCCGATGAACAAATCGAGCAGCTGAGAACGCAGGTCGAGGTGAATCAGGCCATGCTGGAAGCGGCGAACCACGCCGTGGATCAGGCCACCGCCTCGTATCGGGACGCGCAGTCGCTCCTGAGCAAGACGACGATCTCGGCGCCAATGAGCGGCCGCGTGACGCGCCTCAGCGTGGAACAGGGTGAGACCGCGATCCAGGGTACGTTCAACAAGGACGCTGCGACGATGCTCACGATCAGCGACATGAGCGTCCTCGAAACGAAGGTGAAGGTAGACGAAACCGATGTCTCGCGGATCAAGATCGGGGACTCGACGGTGGTGCAGCTCGATGCTTTCCCGGACACGACCTTCATCGGTCGCGTCTCCGAGATCTC
>JADGQU010000346.1 GCA_017881545.1 Gemmatimonadaceae bacterium | reverse complement strand
CGAATATCCGGACGCCTCGATGGCCAGCCGCTCTCGGGAACGGGAACCGGGTTCTTCGAGACGTATCGATGAAGAACGCGGCATGATGGACACACACTCCTTCGTCCACCTGTTGCTGGTCCTCGCGGCCGTGCTGCTGACAACCCGCGCGCTGTCGGTTTTGGCCGAGCACTTCGGCCAGCCGGGCATCCTCGGCGAGCTCCTCGGCGGAATCGTGCTCGGGGCTTCGGTGCTCGGGATTCTGGATCCAAACGATTTGGCGATCCATGCCCTGGCGCAGTTGGGACTTTTGATCCTGCTGTTTGAGATCGGGCTGGCGACCGATTTACGCGCGCTGACGAGAGTGGGCGGGACCGCGGCCGTCATCGCAATCGTGGGTGTGGTACTTCCCTTCGTACTCGGCTACACCGCTCTATCAGCGATGGGTATCGGCCGGCTCGCCGCGATAGTGTGCGCGGCCGCGCTCACGGCGACATCGATCGGCATATCGACGCGCGTGCTCACCGAGCTGGGGTTTCTGCAGACCGAAGAAGGCAGGGTGGTCCTTGGGGCGGCGGTGCTGGATGACATCATCGGACTGGTGATTCTTTCCGTGATCGGGAGCTTCGCCGCGGGGGTAGCGATAACCACAACCGGTGTCGCGCGGACGAGCGTGGTCGCGTTTGGCTTCGTGGCCATCGCGATCATCGTTGGAGGCTTCGTCGTCCCGCCGTTGTTCCACGCCGCGAAACGGCTCCGCTCGCCGACGACCATCGCGATCATGGGTCTCGCGTTTGCTTTCTCCCTCGCGGCGTTGGCCGGATTGCTCGGCTCGGCCATCATCGTTGGAGGTTTCGTTGCGGGCGTTCTGCTCAACCGCGTCGATCAGCGCGAGGATGTCCAGAAATCCGCGGCAGCAATGGGCAGTCTGCTCACACCCATCTTCTTCGCTTCTGTTGGAGCCTCCGTCGATTTGCGCGCGCTGGCGCAGTCGAGGACGCTGCTGATCACGCTGGTCCTGCTGGTGGCGGGCGCGATCGGAAAGATCATCGCCGCGTACGTTCCGATCTGGTTCAAGGGAAACAAGGCACTCATCGGCGCGGCCATGCTTCCGAGGGGCGAGGTCGAGCTCATCGTCGCCCAGACCGGATTGGCGATCGGCGCGCTCGACCCGTCACTGTTCGGTGCGATCACGCTGATGGTGCTGCTCACGACTCTACTTTCGCCGCCCCTCATTCAGAGGGTCGCGAAGCGTGACCCCCGCGCCCGGGAGCTGCGCCCCACGAAAGCCGTGGGTTAGTCCGATCCGACTTGACATCCGGAGATCGCGGCTTCCGATTGAAGCGTCATGTCCGCGGAAATCCACATCGGCACGCAGGGCTGGAACTACGAGGCCTGGGTGGGACCCTTCTACCCGATGGCGACGCGGCCGTCGGAATTCCTCACCGTGTACGCGCGAGCGTTCGACTCGGTGGAGGTGGACTCGACGTTCTACGCGTCCCCGGCGGCGACGACGATTCGGAGCTGGGTCGATCGCACTCCAAAGGGGTTCATCTTCACGCTGAAGCTCCCGCAGGAGATCACGCACGAGCAGAGATTGCGCGACGTGACCGGCGCGTCGGAAATCTTCTTCGAGCGCGTCCGGGAGCTCGGTGACAAACTGGGCCCGATTCTCGTGCAGATGGGACCGGACTTTCAGCCCGGTGAGCTGCCGGCGCTGGTCGATTTCATCGGGCGAGTGCCGAGGGACCTTCGCATCGCGATCGAGTTCAGGCATCGCGGCTGGATCAGCGACGGAGTGATGGCGCTGCTCAAGGAGCACAACATCGCCCTCGTGTTGTCGGATGGCCGATGGATTCCGCGCAAGCTGATGCTCAGTCTCGCCGCGCGCCCGACGGCCGATTTCGGTTACATAAGGTGGATGGGTCCCAACCGCGACCTGGTCGACTACACGCGCGTGCAGGTCGATCGCTCGCACGAGGTCGATCTCTGGTCGGACGCGATCGAGGATATGTCCGGGAAGGTGTCGCACATATACGGCTACGTGGCGAATACGTTCTCGGGGCACAGTCCGGCGACAGCCAGGGACCTTCAGTATCGTCTCGGACAGAGTCCGGTGGATCCCGATCTGCTCGGCGAGCAGATGTCGTTGTTCAGATAATGCGGCGAATTGGCGATCTCCTCCTGGGGCTTGGGCTGGTCGTCGGCATCGGCGCGATCGTCGGCTACGAGCTGGACATCATCCCTGCACTGCCACCCGCAGTTCTAAAGCTGGTGTTGTACAAGTTGATCTTCGTGGGAGGTGTGGGGCTTCTCGTTGCCGGCGCGTTCATCCGCCGTCTGGCGAAGAGGATTGAAGCCTCAGATGTCGATTCGCGTTCTCGCAGGGCGATCGGCGACCAGCACGGCGTGAGGGATGCGCTTCCCCCGCCGCCCGCGAGCGAAGTATTCAATCGTAAGCCGGGCGTTCGCGACAAACCGCCTTCAACTCTCTAACGGCATGTTTCTCGGACACTACGGCATTGCATTCGCGGCCAAGCGCGTGGCGCCGCGCGCGTCGCTGGGCGCACTCACTTTTGCGGCGCAGTTTCTCGACGAGCTGTGGCCGATCCTGCTACTGCTTGGCGTCGAGCAGGTGAGAATTGTCCCCGGACTCATGGCGATGAGTCCGCTCGACTTCACCTACTACCCGTACTCCCACAGTCTGGTGATGGCCATCGTCTGGGGAGTCCTGATTGGTGGCGTCTACTTTCTGTTGCGGCGCTACGGCAGCGGAGCCTGGGTGATGGGACTGCTCGTCGTTAGCCACTGGTTTCTCGATGTACCAATGCACCGTCCCGATCTTGCGCTCTGGCCTGGCCTATCCAGCCCAAAGATTGGCTGGGGACTTTGGAACTGGGCGCCCTTGCCCTGGCTGATCGAGTTCGTGATTTACGCGGCCGGGGTCTCGATCTATGCTCGCGCGACGCACGCGCGCGATCGCATCGGGAGTTGGGGATTGTGGGCGTACGTCCTGGTGCTGGCGATTCTCTACGTGACGAGTAACGGCTCGCCTCCACCGAACGAACGGGTGCTGGCGTGGATGGCGCTGGGCGTCTGGCTCTTTGTGCCGTGGGCGTGGTGGATCGACAAGCATCGCGATTACATCGGGCGCCTTCGGATTCCCATCGAGCGTCCCACAACCTTTTGATCGTGGACCAGCGCGGCGTCGCATGGGCCAGGCTCGCGGCCGCCCTGCTGCTCAATCAGATCGGCTGTATGTCGACGCCGGCCTCAACGCACAGCGTGCCGACCGCGACGCGTGAGCTACGCCGCGCACCGTTCGGACGAACAGCGGACGGCCAGCCCGTGGACCTTTTCACCCTCACGAACGCCCATGGCATCGAGGTGCGGTTGACGAATTACGGCGGGATCATCACGTCGCTGAAGACGCCGGACCGCTCGGGGCAGCTCGGCGACATCGTCCTCGGCTACGACAGCCTGAGAGGGTATCTC
>JADGQU010000074.1 GCA_017881545.1 Gemmatimonadaceae bacterium | reverse complement strand
GCCGGAAACATGTCCTCGATGCGGCTCGCTCCGAAATCCTCGTACGACGGAAACTTGCTGCGGAGCGACGGAATCTTCTTCACCAGCTCGTCGCGACCCGCGACCGGATAGCTCACGCCATTCTTGTAGGACGTGAGTATCTGCTCGAGATTGTCGCCTCCGCTGTGCGAGAAATCATTGACGTAGAGACGTGTGGGCTCTTTTGCCGATGCGCGCAGATAGGAATTGAGTCCGAGATTTCCCAGCACGAGATCCTGGCGGCCGTTCCCGCGCAGATCGACCGCCTCCACGCTGTTCCACCAGCCATTCGTCCCGGATAGTCCCGCCTCCTTTGTGCGGTCGACGAGCTTTCCATTTTCCTGGTGGAATACGCGCACCGGCATCCACTCGCCCACGACGACGAGGTCGAGCTTCCCATCATGGTCGTAGTCGATCCACGTCGCCGACGACACCATGCCCACCTCCGAGAGCCCCGGTGCCTTCTCGAGAGTCACATCGACGAAGCGCCCGTTGCCATCGTTCTCCAGCAGATGACTCTTCGGAATTACTCCGTAACTCTTCGACACCACTCGGCTCCCGATGAAAACATCGGGATGCCCGTCGCCGTTGAAATCACCGACGGTGACACACGAACCGTTTTCGAAGATCTCCGGAAGTGCGGCTCGGGCGCGCTGGAAGTTGCCGCGTCCGTCGTTCAGGTAGAGCCGCGGCCGCAACGCATCCTGCTGGCCCCAGAACTCGTTGCCGCCGCTCGCGACCAGGAGGTCAGGATGTCCATCGCCGTTCGCATCGAGGAAAGTCGCTCCGATGTCTTCTGATATGCTGTCAGCGGCAATCGCGGGCTGACTGCTGGCGCGAAAGGTTCCGTCACGCTGCTGGATGAACAGCCTGCCCGGCTGCCACTTCGCGCCGCCCACGTAGAAATCGTCCAGCCCGTCGCCGTTGACATCCGCAACCGCGAGCCGCGGCCCCTCGGTCGAGAGGAGGTGCGGCATCAGCGGCTCGCGATTGTAATCGTAGAAGGTGTCTTCCTCGTGTTTGAAATCGACGCCACTCTTCGCGGTGACGTCGGCGAACATTGGCACCACCGACTCGGGTCGCGGTGCAGCCAATGCCAGCGGCGATGCCGATACAGCCCTTCTCGCCGCCGCGGCCGCCGGGTACCGATACGTCTCCGACGCATCCTTTTGCGAGAGCGTGAGGATGCGATCACCATCAAGGTTGGTGAGCGTCTGAAAGCGATGATTCGGCCAGATGACCATGAGAGTGTCGATCTTGCTGGATGAGCCGAGCCCGAAATGGAGCCTCGTATCGACAGACGAGAGAAAGCCGCGCGTCGGCTCTTGTTCAACCACCTGAAGCCGGCTCCCCTGCGTCAGCTCCACCCTCGCGCCGATTCCCGCCGTGTTCGCACTCGATCCGCGCAGCTGCACGGTCAGATAGTGATTCTTGTTGATCTCGCGCGCGTGGCTCCTGTAGATCGATGCCGGCGCATTGATGTTGTTCACCACGAGGTCGAGGTTGCCGCTGTTGTTGAGATCCACGTATGCCGCGCCGTTCGAGAATCCCGGCTGTGCCAGACCCCACGCTTCGGCCACGTTCGTGAATCTGAGATTCCCGTCGTTCCGAAATGCATAGTTTGCGAGTGGCACTTGCGGCATCTTCTTCAGCAGACTGAGATTCGCCTGGGTGATGATGTCGTGTAGTGACGCCTGCACCGCCTCGTTGCCCACGTAGTTGATGTAGTCCATGTCGTTCGGCCGGCGAAAGATTCCGTTGGTGACGAACAAATCTTTTCTACCGTCGTTGTCGAGATCGGCAAAGAGCGCTGACCAGCTCCAGTCGGTCGCGGCCACCCCCGCCAGAAAGCCGATCTCGCTGAACTTGCCCTTACCGCGATTGAGCTGGAGCGCGTTGCGCGCGTACTGGGGGTGATATCCCGCCTCGATCGTCCTGTTGTAGAGATCGAAGCTCTCCGTGATCGCGGACGTCTTGAGGATATCCTCCCGCTCGGGCAGCATGTCGAGTGAGACGATGTCCGTGCGGCCGTCATTGTTGAAGTCCGCGGCATCGACGCCCATCGAGAATCTGCTCGTGTGTCCCGTCGCCTTTGCGAGCGACTCGGTAAAGGTCCCGTTGCAGTTGTTGATGTAGAGGTAGTCGTCACCCTGAAAGTCGTTGGTGACGTAGATGTCGGGACATCCATCGTCGTTGAAGTCGCTCGCGACGATGCCGAGGCCGTAGCCGTCGATTCCGTCGCGCAGGCCCGCACGGTCGGTGACGTCGATGAAGTGATTCCCATCGTTCCTGAACAGCCGGTCGCTCGTGCGCGGACCGTTCGCGCTCAGCTGTGTCTGCGCCTGCATCACGCGCTCCGTGTGCGTCGAGTGATCGAGCAGGTACATGTCCAGATCGCCGTCACCGTCGTAGTCGAAGAACAGCGCCTGCGTGGAATAGCCGACGTGCTCGAGTCCGTACTCCTTCGTGCGGTCGGTGAACGTACCGTTCCCGTTATTGATGTAGAGCACGTTGCGCCCGTGCATCGTGAGGTAGTCCACGCCGGAGACGTAGATGTCCAGCCTGCCATCACCATTGACGTCCGCCATCGTGACGCCCGTCTTCCAGCCGTCCGGGTCGGCGACGCCCGCTTTGTCGGTTATGTCCTCGAACTGATAGTTGCCCTTGTTCCGATAGAGCTTGTTCGGGCCGAGGTTGGAGGTGAAGTAGAGATCCGGGAGGCCGTCCCCGTCGATGTCGCCGGCCGCGACGCCGCCGCCGTTGTAGTAGTAGAGGTAGTTCAGGGGGTTGAAATCCGGCTTCTCCGGGAGCGTGTTCGCGAAGGCGACGCCCGTTGCTTCGGGCTTCAACAACTCGAACAAGGGCGGGGACGGGGGCGCGCTCGGCTCACAGCCTGTCAGAGCCACAACACAAAGGAGGGCCCTGACAACTGAACGACCTGCCGCCCGCTTCCCGCTGAACGCTGACCGCTGCCTGCTGCCAACGCCTTGACCGTTCCATGTGGCGTTATGGCAAAGGCTGTTGCTTGTACCCGGACGTGTGATAGAACGGTCTAGACGTTTCAAAGCAGGCAGCAGACAGCGTTTAGCGGGCGGCGGGCGGCAGTGAGTGCGTAGTTGCAGTTGTACGTGCGGTTGCTACTTCGCCGGCGTAAATCGGATAGCCTGCCCGCCACCCGGGGCGAGCACGACGCTCAGATTCGTGCTGGACTCCACGGTGCGCTTCGAGATCGCCACTGGCAATGGGTTCGTCGCCCAATTCGCCCCCGGCCCATCAGCGTATATCTCCGCCGTGTACTTTCTCCCGGGCGTAAGGAAGTTCAAGGGAACGTTGAACGTCCGACCCTGCTCGTCGGTGATCGCGCCCAGGAACCAGTCGTTGCTGTTCTTTGCCTTGCGCACGACGATCACGTAGTCGCCGATCGCGCCGTCGATCGTCTTGCTCGTCTCCCAGTCGACCGCCACGTCGCGGATGAACTGGAACGCGGGCTTCCCGACGTAGTTCTCGGGGAGATCGGCCGCCATCTGGAGCGGCGAATAGATCACGACGTAGAGCGCGAGCTGCTTCGCGAGCGTCGTTCTCGGGTGCGACTCTTCCGGCCGGCGCGGACGGCCCGTCCCGCGCTCGATCAGGAGATCGAAGATCCCCGGCGTGAAATCCATCGGCCCCGCGAGCAGGCGCGTGAAGTACAGATTCGTCTCGTGCTCGGGAGGATTTCCGCCTTCACCACCCCAGGCGTTGTACTCCTGGCCGCGCGCTCCTTCCCTGCTCATCATGTTCGGATAGGTGCGGCGCTCGCCCGTATCGTGAATGGGCTCGTGAACATCCATCATGATGTGGTACTTGGCAGCGGTCTCGAGCACCTTGCGATAGTGGCGCACCATGAACTGCGAGTGGTGCGAGTTTCCTTCAGGAGTCGTGTCCGTAACGTAGCCGGACTTGATCGCGTCGAGGCCGAGCGAGTGGTACATCGCGAACGCGGCTTCCATCTGCCGCTCGTAGTTCACGATTCCGCCCGACGTCTCGTTGTGGACGATGATCTTCACGCCCTTCGACTGCGCATACTTCGCGAGCCCCGGGAGGTCGTAGTCCGGGTACGCCTGCGTGAACGAGAACGCGTTGGCGTTGTTGATCCAGTTACCATCCCAGCCGACGTTCCATCCCTCCACCAGCACGCCACCCAGTCCATTCGCCGCGGCAAAATCGATGTAGCGCTTCGTGTTCTCCGTCGTAGCGCCATGCTTGGGGCCGGAGTTCCACGTCATCGTATTAATGTGCATCCCCCACCAGATGCCAACGTACTTCATCGGCTTGATCCAGCTGACATCGGAAATGACGCTGGGCGGGTTCAGGTTCAGACCGAGCACCGACGGCGAGAGATCCGCGGCGCGGTCGGCGAGCTGTATCGTGCGCCATGGCGTCATGAATGGCGTGTGGCCGCGCACCTTGTCGCCGTTCTGCCAGGGCGCCAGAGCCACGCGCAGCAGCCGGCTTTCCATCCGCGGACCGGCCAGATTCATTCTCGCGTAGTCGACGAGGTTTGCCTCGTGGATCACCATGAATGTCTTGCCATCGCGCGTCTGCATGGTGAGCGGTGTCTGAATGCTGTCGATCACGCTCACCGGCGATGACGAGTACAGCATCTCCGACCGGTCCAGCCTCGGCCGGTTCGAAGGAATCCACCAGGCTTTCGCGTCGTCCGCCAGGTTGAACTGCGTGAGCTCGTCGGTAATCACGAATTCTCCGAGGCCAGCCTGCGCCGGGAACTCATAACGGAACCCGATGCCGTCGTTGAACGCCCGAACGACGAAATCGAAGCTACGCCCCGGAGCCGCGGTCTCGGCGACTGAAACTCTAAGCTCGTTGTGGTGGTCGCGCACGCGAGCAACCTCGCCCCATGGCTGGGTCCAGGTCTCGTCGTGCGTCGCTCTCTTGGTCCCCGTTATCCGGAGACCGTCGCGCAGCGTTGGCGCGCCCTTGAACTCGAAGCCGAGCATCGAGGGGAGCAGGAGGGATGCGCCGTCTCTCGACAGTATGTAGTAGAGTTTTCCCTCGTGGACAGCGACGCCCACCTTGTTCCGACCATCCGGCGACGCGACGCTGATCGTGTCCTGCGCGATCGCGGCGGTCGCAGTGGCGGTGAGCGTTGCCGATAGTGCGGCGAACGCCATTACCCGGGTCCAGCTGGGTGCGTACATCTTCATTTCATTCTCCGTTTCTGACGTCAGCGAATTCTGCCGCTACATGGTTTCCATAATACTGCTCGTTCCAACTGGTAAACAAAAGAAAACAATAGCGGGCATGGCTAATGCACGTATCTTATCCTCAGCTCTTTCGGCCTTGGGCCACCGTCATATGGCGTCATTCTCGCCACGCGTAGTCCTGTCCTGCGCTCTCCTTGTCGGCCTCTTCTCTGGTTGCGCCTCGAGTAAGACTGCGCACCCAGGCGAAGGCGACAGGCTTGCGCCCTCGCCTGATCCCACTGCCCCAAAGACTCCCGAGCCGCCCGAAGCCGGCACCACGGTAACGGCCAAGGACCTCGATGACGCCGGGTCCGACCCGATCGAGAAGGCGCTCACCTCGCGCGTCCCGGGGGTCTCGATCACCCGAACGCCTGACGGCTCCCTTGCGATCCGAATACGCGGGCAGACGTCCATAAACGCCAACGCCGAGCCCCTGTACGTGATCGACGGGCTTCCCGTCCAACCCGGACCCGGTGGATCGCTTGTCGGCATCAATCCGCACGACATCGCTTCGATCGAGGTGATCAAGGACGCTCAGAGCCTCTCGTTTTACGGCGTACGCGCTGCGAATGGTGTGATCCTCATCAAGACCAAGCACTCCAACTAGACCGCAAGATCCGGCTCGCCCGATCCATTCCCAGGGCGGGCCGTAACCGATCACTTTCTCACGCCCGCCACGGAGTCTACCCCTACTCCGTTCGCACGGAAGATGAGCGGACGATCATTGTTGCGGGACACGATGTAGATGTCTCCCTTCCGGGTACGAACACGTTGTATGTCCCGAGCCTGTCCGGGCACGAAGAACCCGCTCTCCAGCTCCCTCACTGGAGTGAAGTGTCCCTTGCCGTCGCCACGCAGGTAGACGCCGTATCCGGCGCTCATCTTTCCGATCTCCGGTTTGACACCATCGAAGTTACCCGCCATCAGCAGGTCCGGCTTCCCATCACCATCGATATCCGTCGCGAGAAGCCCGTACATCGGCGCAATCTGCGCCTCGAGCGGGAACGGCACCATGGTGAATGTGCCGTCGCCGTTGTTTCTCGCCAGCGTCGTCGCGAAGGTGTAAGCGTTTTTCACTACCGCGTCGGATAGATCCTTCTCCGGGAAGACGTCGGTTAGCGTTTGCCTCGCGTAGTCCTTGTAACTGACGTAGCGATCCTTGAGGAAGGGGAGCGATCGAATCAGGTCGTCGCGCAGAGTCAGCGGATACGCCTTGCCCTCGTTGTAGTAGGAGATGATCTGCTGCACGAAGCCGTTGTGCGCGAAATCCTTGACGTACATAGTCACCGGCTCGTTCGCCTTCGCCTGGAGCCGCGTGTTGAGGCCAAGGTTGCCGACTATGAAATCAACCCGATGGTGCCCGGTGAAGTCGCCGGCAATGATGCGGTTCCACCAGCCGTTGCTCTTCTCCAAGCCCGGCACGCTCATCTTCACGAGCTTCCCATGACCGGCGTTGTGGAAGATCGTGATCGGCATCCACTCGCCGACGACGATGAGATCGGGCCGGCCATCTCCGTCGACGTCCTTCCACATCGCGTCGGTCACCATGCCGATGTGCGACAGACCGGGCGCTGACTTCTCGGTAACGTCCGTGAACTTTCCGCGGCCATCGTTTCGGAGAAGCGCGCTCTGCGGATCGATGCCGTAGCGTCCGGGAACGCTCCTGCCTCCGACGAACAGATCGGTTGCGCCATCGCCGTCGAAATCCGCCGCCGCCACGCGTGAGCCGCTGAGCGCCAGCGGCGGGAGGGCCCCAATCGCTTTTCTGAAATTCCCCTTTCCATCATTCAGGTAGAGCCTGTCTTCGAGCGCCGGAGATTGCTCCGAGAACTCGCTCCCGCCCGTGACGACATAGAGATCCGGATGACCATCTCTGTTCGCGTCAAAAAAGACAGCGCCGATGTCCTCCGACAGGGAATCCTGGGCCAGGAGCTGTTCGTTGCTCCGCACGAAGCTACCGTCCGCCTGCTGGAGCAGGATCGCGCTCGGCTGGTCCTTCGCGCCACCGATGAAAACGTCGTCGAGGCCGTCTCCGTTGACGTCCGCCACCGCCATCAGCGGCCCCTCGGTCGAGAGCATCTTGGGCATCAGACGTTCGCGGTCGAAATCGATGTAGTCGTTTTCGTGGTGAACGAAGGGGAATTGGGTTCGTTGCGTCACGTCCATGACGAGTTGACGCACCGGTTTCGGAGGATCGCTTCTCCTTCCTGCTTCCGACTGCTTCACCGTGATGCGCTTGTTGGCGGCGACGTTCGTGAGATTGCTAACGCGTCCGTCGGGCCAGGTCACAGCCATGGACCGCACAGTATCAATCGCGCCGAGCCCGAACGTGAGGATGTAGTCGACGCTGGACTGGAACCCGCGCGTGGGCTCCAGCTCCTGGAAAAGAGTCTGCTTTCCGCTCTGAAGCGTCACCGTCGAGCCGACGCCGAACTTGTTGTTCCCTTCGCCCTCGAGCTTCACCTGTAGGTAATGATTGTTCTTGAGCAGTGAACGAGCATTGTTGCGGTAGACGAACGCTTCGTCGTTAGTGTTGTTCACCACCAGGTCGAGCGCGCCATCGCCGTCCAAATCCGCGTACGCCGCGCCATTTCCGAAGCTCGGTTTATCGAGCCCCCAGTTGGCGGTTTCGTTCGCAAAGGTGAGATCGCCCTTGTTGCGGAAGGCGTAGTGCCGGAGCCTGGTCGAGGTCATCGCGTCGGTGAGCGCCTTGAAATCCACGCGCTTGCCCTTGGCCGTCGCCAGCATCGCCCTCTCGTTCGCGAGGAACGCGACGTAGTCCTGCGACGTCACGTCCTTGGCCATCCCATTCGTGATAAAGATGTCCTTGTAGCCATCCAGATCGAGATCGGCGATCAGCGCGCTCCAGCTCCAGTCGGTGCGAGCGACGCCCGCCATCTGCCCGATGTCGCTGAACGTTCCATTGCCGTTGTTGAGCTGAAGCATGTTGCGCATCAACTGGTAGTGGAATCCGTTCTTCGCTTTGGCCTGATAGACGTCCCAGCCCTCGAAGGCCGACGTAGTCCTGAGCCGGTACTCGTCTTCCGGCAGCATGTCGGTCGTGTAGACGTCCGGCCAGCCGTCGTTGTTGATGTCCGCGATGTCCAGGCCCATTGAGAAGTAGGAGAGATAGGGCATCTCCTTGTCGAGCTGCTCGTTGAACGTGCCGTCGTGGTTATTGATGTACAGATAGTCGCGCTCGAAGAAATCGTTCGAGACGTAGATGTCGGGCCACCCGTCGCGATTGACGTCGCTCACCACCAGGCCCAATCCGAACGCGATCTCGCTGCCGAAAATCCCGGCCTTCTGGCTCACGTCAGTGAAATGGCCGTTGCCATCGTTGTGAAACAGCTTGTGGCCGCCGAGCCTGTCGCGAACGTTGCGAATGTTGCGGAGTCCGAAGCTGGTTACCGGGCGGGGCGAGTTGTTGACGAGGAACATGTCCAGATTCCCGTCGCGGTCGTAGTCGAGAAAGGTCGCCTGCGTCGAGTATCCGTCGTCCGCCAGCCC
>JADGQU010000345.1 GCA_017881545.1 Gemmatimonadaceae bacterium | reverse complement strand
CGCAATCAAGGTCGTGAAGTAAACCCAGGCGCCGTCGTATGACACGGCCGGAGATGCGAGCTTCTCACCGAGGAGGGCGCTCACGGTGTCCGGAATGAGAAGACTCGATGCGCCATCCGCGACCGACAACGAATAAATGCGCTGTGTTGGATTCACCCCGCGCGACGTCCCGGCGTAGTAGATGCGCGTGGCATCCGGACTCCAGACGGGAGTGCTCGCATCCTGAGGAGTTGGGTAGCGTCTTTGTGCGGATCCGTCGGTCCCAAGAACGGTAAGGGTCGGGTCGGGGACGCCGTTCGGTGTCAGGACGGTCGCCAATCGTCCGGTGGGCACCACGCTCACCGACGCGGTCTCGGTCATCAGCTCATAGGAGACTTTGACTCCGGCGAGACCGTAAGCGACTCCCGTTACCTGACCGGTCGGGGCAACCGTGACTGCCGGATCTGAACTCGAGAAGGTGAGCCGAGAGGCAAGGTTGAGATCGTTGCCACCCTCGTCGACGACGATGGCGCTCTGCTGGTAGCTCCCGCCGAGGACTACCACTGGGAAACCCGGCTTCAGCGTGATGTGAGCTGGGGCCCCGGGCTGCACGGTGAACCACAGCGTGTCCACGAGCCCCAGCTCGGGAACGCGGATAACGATTGGAGCCGGACCGGCGCGGCGTCCGAAGAAAACCTGGAAGGACGCCTGTCCGTCGCTTATCAGGTTGACGCCGCCGCTCGGACCACCGCCCGCGTCCCGCACATACATCCCGAAGTTTCCATCAGGCGTTCCGGCAGGAGTTCCGACGATGTTCACCGAAACTCTGCTGGCGCGTCGCCCTGACGAGTCACTGATCTCGATCACGATTGGTTTGCTTGGGCCAGCGTCGATTGTGTCGGTCCGGCTGATGTCCGTGATAACGCGGATTCGCGCCACTTTTTCAGGGCCGCCAATGTCGACGGTGCAGGCAGTGGAGCTGGTCAAGACCAGACACAGCACGATCCAGCGGGAAATCATCGCGTCCTATGTTCCGAGTTGAATGAAGAGCGCCCGAAGGGGAATCAATCCGGGATCTGGGCACGCCCAATCTAGCGGTGCGGAAAGCAGTGGCGGCTATATAATTTGGCAGGGACAATTTCGCTTTCAAACATCACCTGCTGCGGCGATCGGCTAAGTGAAAACAATTCTCAGGATTGTAGTTGGCCTGGCCTTGGTGGCCGGAATTGCGCCCGCGCAGGCGCCCCGTCAACCCGATCGGCCGCGGCTCCCCAACGGAGCGGACCGCAACGATCCATGGACATACTATCGGATCGGCCAGTCATCGCTGGCGCGGGATCCGGACAAGGCTGCTGACGCATACTACTGGGCCGCCCGACTGAATCCGGTGTGGGCCGAGGCGTATTACGGACGCCGGGTAGCGCTTCTCCTGCACGATCGAAGAAGGCTCACGCAGTATTTTCGCGGTGACAGGCGCGTGATCCAATCGGCGGAAGCGATGGGGATTGATTCTCTCTATCTCTACGCCCTGACGCTCAATCCATTCCTCGGTCCGCAGCTCGACCATCTGATTCTCGAAGCCGTGATCCAGGAGCTCTCGAGCCAGGCCGCGAACCGTTCCGGTGCATCGGCGAGCGAGATCGCATTTGCGCTCGAGAGGAGTCTCAGCGAGGGACCGCCGGAATGGCGGGCGATGATGGCGTACCGCAACGGCAAGTATGACGACGCGCTGTCTCTATACGCCAAGGCGATCGCGCAGTCGAAGGATAAGGCGGGCCTTCTCTCCGAGCGGGGGAGACTGTTCTACCAGGTCGGCCAGCACGACAGCGCGCTAGTGAGCCTGGCGCAAGCGCTGGTGGAGATGCGCAAGGCAGACAAGAATGATTTCGTCTTTCTCTACCAGTCCAAGGCGCTGATGGAGGAGAGAATTGGATTGATCCAGAGCATCAAGGGCGACAAGGCGGCAGCGCGAGACGCGTTCGGACGGGCGCTCCAGGAAGATTTGTCCTATTTCCCGGCGCACGTGCAGCTCGCCTTTCTCGCCCTGGAATCGGGAGACACAGCAACCGTCATCAACGAGATGGATCTGGCCGTCCAGATCAAGCCCGACGATGCGGGCATTCGATTCCAGTACGGCTACGCACTTGGAGGTCTCAACAGACTGAGCGAGGCTGAAGTGCAGCTGAAGAAGGCGGTGGAGCTGGATCCCGATTTTGCCGTATCCCACTTCGTGCTCGCGGAAGTATACGAAGCAGGGCGGCGAAAGGCCGAGGCGCTCAAGGAGATCGAGGCATTTCTCGCGCTCTCCGCGGCGAATGATACGCGACGGGAAGAGGCTAACCAGATGGCGGCGTTGCTGGGCGGACCGCAGTGACCATGCTCTCGACGCGACGCGGCGCCACGTGTCGCGCGCTGCTCGTTGGGGCGTTGTGCGGCGCGTCAGCGATCACAGTACGCGCGCAATCCACCGACACCACCCATCCGATTCGCCCTCGAACAATCGCTGAGGACCTGCAGATGTTCAGTCAGGTCCTGAACCAGATCAGGGTCAATCATCCGGACTCGGTGGACGCGCATATACTGCTGATGGCGGCCGTCGAAGGAATGGTGCGCGCGGCTGACCCGCACTCGTTCGTGATACCCGCTGTGCGTCTCGATCCGGCGCGGGAAGCGGCGTGGACGCAAGGGAAGCTCTTTCCTGTTCCAGTCGCATTCCGGTACATCGGCGGCGATCCGGTGGTCGTGAGCGTCGCGGCCGGCTCGCGCGCGTCGTCGCTCGACATTCTGGCGGGAGACGAGCTGATCGCCATCGACCACAAGCCTGTCGCGGCGACGTCGGCGAATGAGCTCGAGATCTTTCTCGCCGGCGCGAAGGGGTCACCCGTAGCGCTCACCTTCGAGCGGCGCCGCCTCGATGGATCAATCGCGCATCTCGATCGTGTGGTGCAGCGCGAAAAAGTCGACGAGGCTTCGGCTGTTCCGACGGCTTTCATGCTCGACGAGCGCACCGGTTACGTGCGCATCACGAGCTTCCTCAACGATCGTGTCGCGGACGACCTTCACGATGCTCTGGGCCGCCTGGAAGGTCAGGGCATGAAGCGGCTCGTGCTCGACCTGCGTGACAACCCAGGTGGCCGCATCGATCAGGCCGCGAAAATCGCCGGCGAGTTTCTGCCCAAAGGAGCGATCGTCTACACGTCCACCGGCGAGAAGAAGGAGATGATAGACACGAGCAGAGTGTCTCGCTCTTTCTGGCGGAGCGAGCGTCGCTACCCGATTGTCCTGATGACGAATGCCGGAACCGCCAGCGCCGCGGAGCTGCTCGCCGGCGCGCTCCAGGATCATGACCGTGCGGTGATCGTGGGCAAGCCGACTTTCGGCAAGGCGCTGATCATGCGCGGCCTGCCGCTCGCGGATGGGTCGATCATCGAACTGGTAGTTGGGCACCTTCAGACTCCGTGCGGTCGCGTGGTACAGCGCCAGTATCGATCGATCACCACGC
>JADGQU010000344.1 GCA_017881545.1 Gemmatimonadaceae bacterium | reverse complement strand
AACCCATTCGCGCGAGCTGGGAATGCCGCGGGGCGGCGCGATGGATCTGTTCGCGATGCGCGCCGCCAACGCCGTCGTGGGAAATTCTCTCGACGATGCTGCGCTGGAGTGGGCTCTCGGGGGCGGCGGGGTCCGTTTCGATCGCGATTGCGTCTTTGCAATCTGTGGCGCGACTGCTCGCGCCACCCTCTCGGGAAACGTCGTCGCCCCCGCCACGACCACCTTCGCGCGGGCCGGTGCCGAGCTCACGATCGAACAAATCACCAGCGGCTGTTTTCTCTACCTCGCCTGCGATGGCGGCATCGATGTGCCCGTCGTTCTCGGCAGCCGATCCACCTATCTGCCGGGACACTTCGGAGGATACCAGGGACGGACGCTCAAGAGCGGAGATTCCGTCGCGCTCGGTACGCGTCCGGATACAAAACCGGCTGAAGGATTCCACTCGGCCGCCGATCTCATGCCGCGCTACGAGAGCGCGATCGTTCACGTTACTCCGGGAACCCAAGCCGATCTGTTCGACGAATCCGCCTGGCGCATCCTGACAGAAAGCGATTACAGGATTTCCACCGCGTCGGATCGGACCGGTTACAAGCTCGAGGGCCCCGCGCTCCGAAACTCACTGGGCACGCTTCCATCGGAAGTTGGTTGCCCAGGCGCAATCCAGATACCGGGCGACGGGCAGCCCATCGCGCTCATGGCCGACGCGCCAACGGTTGGTGGTTACGCCAAGATCGCCGTCGTCAGCGAGGCAGATCTTCCGATTCTGGCCCAGCGCCGGCCGGGCGCGAGCATCAGGTTCCAGCTCATCACGATCGAGCAGAGCCAGCGCGCTTTCAAACGACGCGTGTCGGACTTGCACACGATCAGCCAGCTCGCGCGCCGATCTTCCTACGCCGGATGACCGAACCTCGGAGGTAACGCTGCGTCCTCGGATCCTTGTCGGAGTAGCTGTCGTTGTCGCGTTCGTGCTCGCCGCAGTCGAGCGAATGATAGCTCGCCCGGAATCTTCCGCGTTTGCACAGCAGACGGCGAAGCCGCGCGTTCCCTTCCGCGTTCCATCCGTCGACGAGATCAAAGACAGCACATACCGTGCGGCGGCCGTCCGGGGGCGCGCCATCCTTCTCGCCACGCGCGATAGTCTACCGCGCAACGTTGGCAATTCTCTCCGCTGCGCCAGTTGTCACCTCGATGGTGGGCTGCGCCGTGACGCGATGCCGTGGGTCGGCGCTTTCGCGCGGTTCCCGCAGTACCGCGCGAGGAGCGGCAAGGTCGACCTGATCGAAGACAGGATCAACGACTGCTTCCGGCGGAGCATGAATGGGAGAGCACTCGACCCCGCGGGGAAGGACATGCGCGACATCGTCACCTATTTCGCATTTCTCTCGAGCGGGACACCCGTCGGGGCCGAAACAGAGGGACAGGGCTTGCCGCGTCTCGAGCCGCTCACGGGAGATCCCGCTCGCGGCGCCGGCGTTTTCGCGGTGACGTGCTCACGGTGTCACGGCGTGAGCGGCCAGGGCACGGCACTCGCTCCGCCGCTGTGGGGTCCCCGCTCATACAACCTCGGAGCCGGAATGGCGCGAATCAACACCGCTGCGTCGTTCATTCACGCGGTCATGCCGTTCGATCGCGCCCTGCAACTCACCGCACAGCAGGCGTTTGACGTCGCCACCTATGTCAACACGCGTCCCCGCCCGGATTTCGCGGCGAAAGTGCGCGACTGGCCGCGCGGCGGAAAGCCAGACGATGCCGACTATCACGTTCTACCCACTCATTAACGTCTCCTCTGGCAGCACGTCTCTCATGCAGCGGTGCGCGAATGCGCCCACGCGAAATCTGGATCACTCGCAGAGACAGGAGACGAACAAATGTTGAATTCGAAGCTCGCGGCGCTCGCCGCCGCACTGGTACTGGCTGTCGGCTCACAGGCCTCGGCGCAGTCCACTCAGGCCACGCTGAAAGCGCCCGCGCACCTGACCAGGGCAAAGCTCGTGACGTGGTGCAAGAACCACCCGGGCGCGACTGCGGATTGCAAGGAAGTCCGTTCCGACACTCGCGAAGTTCGCTCGGACCAAAAGGAAGTTCGCGCCGACCGCAAAGAAGTGAAGTCGGATATCAAGAACGGCGACAAGAAAGAAGCAAAGCAGGACGCGAAGGAGCTCAAGTCCGATCGCAAGGACCTTCGGCAGGATAGCACGGACCGACGCCGTGATGTACGCGATCTCAGAAAGGACCGGAAGGACGCGCGCAAGTAGTCTCGCATTGAGATAGCAAACCCTTACCATTTTGCGGTGGTAGGGGTTTTTTCTTAGGCGAAGACTGAACAACTACCTGCTGCCTGCTTCCCGCTACCTGCTGCCCGCTGCCCGCTGCCAACGCCGGGACCGTTCTTTGTGGCGTTATGGCACAAGCAGTTGCTTGTACCCTGACCCGCGGTAGTGCTGTCATGACGCTTGCAGCGGGCAGCAGGCAGCGGGAAGCGGGAAGCGGGCGGCAGCGTAGTTCTCTAACGCGCCGGAGCTAGTGTCGGCGGGTTAAGAGACTTGAGGTACCGCGCGAGGTACGAGTCCGTAGCCTGACGAATGAGCCTCGCGCTCATCCCGCTGTACGCCGCTCCGTGCCGCCCCGGCGGATAGATGCGCACTTCCGCGTCACGACCGGCGTTGGTGAGCGCCGTCAACAGCTGCATCGTGTTCTGCGGATGCACGTTGTCGTCCATCATCGAGTGGATGATCAGCAGATTGCCGCGCATCTTCGCCGCCTGCTCGATCGGCGCACTCTCGACGTATCCGCTCAGGTTGTCGCCGAGCAGGCTCATGTAGCGCTCGGTGTAGATCGTGTCGTATAGTCGCCAGTCGCCGACGGCCGAGTTCGCCACTCCCACTGGGAACAGCTCGGGATACATCTCCATCGTGAACACCGTGGTATAGCCGCCGTAACTCGTCCCTATGATCGCGACGCGCTTGGAATCGACGTACGTCTGCTTCGCCAGGTACCGCGCGGTTTCCGCAAAGTCGAGCGCCTCGTATTTGCCGAGGTGCTTGTACACGACCTTCATGAACGCGCTGCCGTAGTTGTTGGTCCCGCGGTTGTTGACGCCGATGACGATGTAGCCCTCCTGCGCCAGCCACTGCGTCCAGCCGCTCGTTGAGAACTGATCGTAGACCTGCTGCGAGCCGGGTCCGCCATAGATGTCGAAGATCACGGGGTAGCGCTTGTTCGGATCGAACGGAATCGGCTTGACGATGCTGGCGTCTATCTTGGCACCGTCCGAGGTGGTGAACGAAAAAATCTCGACCGGCGAATAGGCGTGGGTCTCGAGCCATTTCGATACTGCTGCGTTGTTCTCCAGAGTCCGCAACTTCTGGCCGGACGCGGCCCAGACTTCCACCTGCGTCGGCTGCTTCAGCGACGAGTATCGGTCGATGAAGAACGTCGCCGTCGGAGCCATGTTGATGCGGTGATTTCCTTCCGTGGTCGT
>JADGQU010000343.1 GCA_017881545.1 Gemmatimonadaceae bacterium | reverse complement strand
CACGCCCACGGACTCATCCGCGTATTGCAGTGCAAGCGCACCGGCCAGTCCCGCGGATCCGGTAGCGCTGACGCCATCGCCGGCCATGCGATTTGCTTCGCGCAGCTCGTCTTCGCTGACCGTGATCACCGAGCCGCCGGTGGAGAGAACGCCACGCAACACGGCGGCCCAGTCGTAGGTCTCGTCATCGAGGATGCCGGTGGCGATGCTGTGCGGTGCGGATTCCCACGGCCACATGAACTGCGAGCGATGCGCAATCGCTTCGTCCATTCCGCGTTCGAGGCCGGCACGGCCGGCTGCGTGGGTTGCCCAAGGCTTCGCCGACAGGTGCGCAAGACGCTCTTCTGCCGCGCAGACTCGCAGCACGCGATCGTACGCGCGGCGCAGCGGCGAGGCCAGCGTCTGCACGGCGTGGATGCGAGGCATGCGCGGAAGGACGCCGAGCCCCTGCGCCTCTTCCAGCGCGGCAATCGTGGCGCTGGCCAGGGCGCCCCCACCAACCTGGATGAAGAGATGATCGAGCGTCGTACCTCGCGCGGCGAGCTGCGAGGCGAGCTCCCATCCGAGCGTCTGACAGCCTTCGATCACCAGCCCGTTCTCGTTTCCCTGACAAGTGAACGGCAGGGCGCCTCGCGCCACCGCCTGGCGAAAACGGAGATAGGCGGGATCGCCGGCGACGCCCGGTTCGCGCATGCAACGCGTGACGTTCGCGCCGAGCGCCTGGAGGCCCAGGATCACAGACGGCGACGCGTCGTCGGGCACGTAGACATCGAGCTCTCGCTGCGCTGCTTGCGCGATCGTCGCCGCCGCGAGCGCCGCATTGCCGCAGCTCGCGATGGCCAGACGTGCGTGCCCGAGCGATGAATCAATGCGCTCCGCGACGAGCAACCAGAGCATGAGTCCCATCAGATGCCGCGACTTGTGGGATCCGGCGACGTTGTGCGTCTCGTCTTTGACCCAGAAGCCATCTCGCTGCTCGAAGGGGGTGACGACGAACCCGCCGAGGCGCGCGTCGAGAGCGCGCACCAGATCGACGAATTCGCTGTCGCTCACCCCGATGGCCTGCGCCGTGTGCCAGGCGTGCGTGAAGCTGCGGTAGCGGAGGAATGGATTCGGCTCGGTATCAAAGAACGGAGCGGGCGACGCGCTCTCCAGCCGCCGCGCCAGCACGTGATCGACGTCATCCATGCCCGCGCGCGGACAGCGGAACGGGCGTGGATCGAGCGGCGGAGCGGTCCAACCGCAGCCCGCGCAGGTCATCCTCGAGCTCATACGGCCGTCACGCTGGCCTCGGCATTGACCTCGTCGATCATGGCGTCCCACGCGGGCACCAGATCCTGCAGTCCGCTCCAGAACGACGGTTTCGCGCGCGCGCTGAACTCGTCGACGCCGTAGCCCTGCTGCTCGACCCAGGTGAAGTAGCCGAGGTTGAAAATTCGCTCGCGATCGCGGAACGACAGCTCGATCAGATGATCGGTGGCACATCCGAGGATGTGCTGGCCGTACACGGACGCAGCATCGGCGGTGTCGAAGCGGCCGTCGAAACGCTGGCTCAGGATCTTCGCCTTCTCGCTCGCATACATCTCGGCACCGTCGGTGGCGATGGTGGCAACGACGTCCGACGGTCCGAGGCGGTAGTACTTCGCGGTCTTGATGGCCGCCAGGACGTTGCAGATCGACGAGATGCCGAACGAGTCGAGCTGCATGAGCACCGCCTCGGTGACGCCACGGCGCTCGGCGAGATAGCGGTGCCCTTCCGCGGTATTGAACAGAAGGTTGAGCGCGTCGGTGCTGCGATCGGAGACCGCGGTCACGACGTCGGTGTTCATGACGTTGTGAATGAACGGGATGTGCTTGTCGCCGATGCCCTGGATGCGATGCTCGCCATACCCGTTGTAGAGCATCGTCGGGCACTCCAGCGACTCCACTGCGACCGTGACGCTGCCGTATCGAGCCTTCAGAAAATCGCCCGCGGCGATCGTGCCGGCCGATCCGGTGGCGGAGACGAAGGCGCGAAGCTGCAGCGGCTGAGGCGAGACCATCGAATCGAACACGCGTCCAACCGCTGCTCCCGTGCAACGGTAGTGCACGAGATAGTTCGCCAGCTCGCTGAACTGGTTCAGGATCACGTTGCCAGGATGGCGCGCCAGCTCGTGACAGGCATCGTAGATTTCCTTGACGTTGCTCTCCGTTCCCGGCGTGCGGACGATGTCCGCCGGATCGCTCACCCACTTCTCCAGCCAGCGAAAGCGCTCGGCGCTCATGCCGGCCGGGAGCACGGCCACACCGCGGCATCCGAGGATGCGTGAGACGGCCACACCGCCGCGGCAGTAGTTGCCGGTCGAGGGCCAGACCGCACGCTGGCGTCCGAGGTCGAACGCGCCGCTGACGATGCGCGGCACGAGACAGGCGTACGCCGCGAGCACTTTGTGCGCCCGAATCATCGGGAAGCGGTTGCCGAACAGCACGACGATCCTGGCGTCGACGCCAGTGAGCTCGGACGGCAGAACGAGATGCTCGGGAACCGAAGCGATCGGCTCTTCGAGGGTGGACGAATTGTTGAACCAGTGAACCCGGAAGAGGTTCAGCGGATGCGCGGCATCTCGATCGACGGACTTCAGATCCTCGCGTACGGCGTGCGGAATGGACTGGGGATTGGCGAGCTCCGAGAATCGCGGCAGGACCACGCCGCGTTCGCGCAGCCTCTCGATGTTGCGGTCGCGAACAGCCTGGTCAACGATGCGGGGCGCCGGTGTACTGTGACTCATTCATTTTCTCCCAAAGCTTTTCTGCTTCCATTGCTGCTTCGGCGCGAATGGCGTCGATGTCGAACGTCGCCGGCTGGCGGCCACGAAGTCCCAGCTCCAGTGCCAGTTTTTCGCCGGCGGCGACGCGTGATGCGATTACTTCTGTCGATTCGCGATTGCGAATCACCTCAACTTCGTCATCGATATTCGAGGGAAAGCCGTCCGTTCCGAGCGCCACACGCGAGGAGGCGCGCAGCGCGGAGGGATAGCCGACGCCGTTGGCGCGATTCGAGCGTGGGTTCTGCACGAGCCAGCATCCGATGAGATCCGCGTGGCGCACCTCCTCCTCGGTCAGATGCACCCCGTGCGCGAGGATCGATCCCGGCACGAGCGCGTCGTTCTCCACCAGACGCGCGAATCCCTGATCATCGATCGTATCCTCGGCCACATGCACGTGGAGCGGCGCGCCCAGCTCGCGGCAGAGCCGTCCTGCCGCGCGCATCGTATCGCCGGACACCGTGAACGCCGCGTGCAGTCCGACCGCGCCACGTACCAGCGGACGCCGATTGCTCACGATGAAACGGCGGCATTCGTCGAGTCCTCGCCGCGCCTCGGACGCGCCTCCGTTGCGCTCCGTCGCGCCGTAGCAGACCAGCGCACTGACGCCGAGCTCCTGACAGGCGTCGGCGATGACATCGAGCGAGCCCTCGATGAAGTTCGGTGACTCGTGATGGTCGATGAGGACGTCCGTACC
>JADGQU010000073.1 GCA_017881545.1 Gemmatimonadaceae bacterium | reverse complement strand
TCGCCGGCATCGCGGGCTTCACCGGCGCGGCGCCCGTGAGTCCCGACTCGAGCGCCTTGAATCCATCGACCGCGGCGTCGCCGTCGGCCTGGGTCGGTTTGTAGCTGGTGCGATTGGCCCGGTCGCGCGCGGCCAGAAATTCCAGCAGCGCGTGCGCCCGATCGATCGTGATCACCTCGGCCTGACGCGCGGCGCGAATCAGCTGCTGTCCAGTCAGCGAAGAAACGCCGACGAGCGCCTGAAGGGAGCGTTCGACGCCGGTCCAGAGATCGATGATGTCGGCGGCGAGATCTTCCGCCGTGCGCGGGGTGTCGAAATGAGCGAGGACCGGACGCACGCCGTTCAGCGCGGCGAGCGCAGCCTGCGAGCTCGGTGGACTCATCTCAGGATGCGCAAAAGCCCGGCATCCGCGCTACGTCGAATGAAGCTCTCTGCATCCTGCTCAGGTTTTGGCGTCTCTTTGAGGCACTTGGCATCGCGCATCTTGTCCACGATCTCCTCCCACGTGCCTTCGAACGTGTTGCCATTTTCGAGTGTGATGCGGTGGGACTCGGGCGTCGACTTAACATCGGCGAAGCTGGAAAGGAGCGCACCGAACAGCTCGAGCTGACCTTTCGCCTCGCTCTGAGCGGCGTCGATGAACTTCGCCTCGATTTCGGCCAGCATTTCGTCGATGTCGTCGAGATCACCGGCGAGATCGCGCAGCCTGTCCTCCCACGGACGCAGCTCCGGATCGTTGTCGCGCAGGCGATAGATCATCTTCTTAAGCTCGATCAGCCGCCAAATTCCCAGCTCGTCCCAGTGATCCTCGGGAGTCGAGCGGTCGAGGTGATAGAGCGCGGCCTCGTAATCACCGCGATCGTAGAAGATGTTGCCGAGGTAGATGCGAGCTTCGGTGTGATCGGGATCCATCTGCAACGCGCGACGGAGAGTCGAAATCGCCGTCTCGTCATTCCCCAGTCGGTGCTCGGCGTAGCCGATGCACGACACGGCTTCTGCCGCATCGGGCGTCTGCTGCGCCGCGATCTCGAAGAACTGTTTGGATTCGTCGATCAGGCCTTCGCGGAAAAGCGCGCGTCCGATCTGGAGCATCAGCTCGACATCATCTTGGTATCCTAATTCCAAGGTATGGCGGAAGCTCTTCAGCGCGAACTCCTTCTGGCCGAACTTTAGGAGGGTCTCGCCGAGTCCGGCGAGCGCGTCCTCGTGGTCCGGATCGAGAACAAGCGCCTCCTCGAAGCTGCGTCGCGCCCACGCATAGTCCTCGCGTGCGTGGTGGGCGTAGCCAACCCCAATATGCAGCTCCACCGAATTCGGGTAGAGGCCGAGTCCTTCTCTAAGTACGTCCAGAGCTTCGTCATACTGTCCTTCGTTGTACAACTGATGCGCTCTTTCGTCGTACTCTTCAGAACTCAAAAAAGGTGTTGGCATGACTACGCACCCTCCGAGGAGTCGAGTATAAGACTATTGTACTCGTTAGACACTGGATTGTTCAAGGTAGTAACATCCCTTGCAGAACGGCTCAGGTGACCACCGCGATTTTTTCCGAGAAGCTTTGCCAGCTTCCGCTCTCGAGAGCCTTGTCGATCTCCGAAACGGCTTCGTCCAGCTCGTCCTCCCGGGTAAAGAAGTGAGGGGCAATCCTGATACCAGCCCCTACGCGATAGTCGACCAGGATGTTCCGCGACAACAATTGCTGCGCGACCTCGTACCCGTGAGGAACATCAATCGCGACCGTTCCGGCGCGACGCGCGGAGTCTCGTGGCGCATTCACGGTATAGCCCCGGGCGTCGGCCAGCGCGATCAACCGTGAGGTGAGGCGAATGCTTTTCTCCCTGATTGCGCCGATTCCGGCGCGGCGCAGGATCTTCGGCCCCTCCGCCGCGGCATAGAGGGCTGGAATCACCGGCGTCCCGTTCAGCCACCGAAACGCGCCGGTGGTGTATTCCATGGAATCTTCGAACGCGAACGGGCGCGCATGCGCCTGCCACCCGGTCAGCGCCGGCTTGAGCTGATCGCGGACGGTCGGGCTCACGTAAAGGAAGCAGGCACCGGGTCCGCCACAGAGCCATTTGAGCACACCACCAGTAAGAAAATCCACCTTGCTCCGTTTCACGTCAACCGGCACGATGCCGACGGCGTGAAAGGAATCGAGCGAAACGAGCGCGCCCATCTCGTGGGCGCGGCGGCAGATCGCATCCGCATCCATGAGGAAGGCGCTTCGAAAGAGCACGTGCGAAACCGCAACGAGGCGAGTCCGTTCGTCGATTGCGGACAACAACCTGTGGCGATCGATCGTCAGTCCGTCGTCCGATCGCACCACGACGACGCGGGCGCCGAGCTTCTCCGCCATCTCAGAGTAGGCGTAGCGGACGGACGGGAAGTCGAGCTCCGTCATCACGACTGTGTCGCGCTCCTCTGTGAAGTCGATGGACGAGAGCACCGCCGTTTGCGCGATGGTGACGTTGGGCATCATCACGACTTCGCCATCACCGGCGTTGATGAGCGGCGCGATCTCGTTGCCGACTTCGACGGGAAGCTCCCACCAGCCGCGGTTCCACGCCTTCACGCCGAGGTCGCCCCAGTCGCGCGCGTACTCCGCCAGTTTCTCGGGGACCGTTCGTGGCATCGGGCCGAGAGAGTTGGAGACGAGGTACGACGTCTTCTCGAGGATCGGAAACTCCTCGCGGAAGGCGAGCAGAGGGTCGCGCTCGCGACCCTGTTCGGATTTCACAGTCAAACGCTGATGGCCCGGCTCACTGACCCTTTCGCGAAGCGTCGCGCATGGCGCGGAATTCCGCATCCGCGTTCCAGGTAGGAACGGTGGGCGCGTTTGCCAGCGACAGCCCGAACCGTCGCACGATCTCGGCGAGCTGCACCGCGCCCCGCAAATCAAAGTCGGACCGGTACTCGTCGGACGGCTGGTGGTAGCGGTGGGCCACGTAGTCATCCCCCTGTTGTACGCCCCAGCCCGGTGGACGTCCCACATAGTCGTCGCCGCCGCCGATCGAGACTGAGGGAATTCCAACCTTGGCGAAGGAAAAGTGATCGGAGCGATAGAAGTGGCCCTGCTCGGGATGGGCGTCGGGCGAGAGCCGGATGCCATCAGCCTTCACCAGCTGGGCGATCGCGGGACCGAGCGAGCTCTTGTTGTCGCCCATCACATTGAGATCGGTCACGCGGCCATTGACGGGCACTACGTCCATGTTGAGAGCCGCGATGATCTTCGACGCCGGCACGGTCGGGTGCTCGCCGAAATATGCCGAGCCGAGCAGGCCGGATTCTTCGGCCGTGACGAAGACGAATAGCTGCGAGCGGCGCGGCTTTGGTCCTTCTGCCGCGGCGCGCGCAATGGCAAGGATCGTCGCAACACCGGAGGCATTGTCGACCGCGCCATTGTAGATGGAATCGCCGTTCACGACCGGGCCAATTCCGAGGTGGTCCCAGTGGGCGCTGTAGGCGACGTACTCGTCCCGCAGCACCGGATCGGTCCCGCGCACCATGCCCACGACATTGCTCGACGACATGTGCTGAACGCTGTTGCGCATCGTCTCATCGATGATGATTCCGGTAGATACCGGACGAAAATCGCGAGACTCCGCGCGTTTGCGCAGATCTGCCATGCTGAGCCCGGCCTGCGCGAGAAGCGCCGTCGCGGCGCTGTCGGTGATCCAACCGCGCACGCCAATGGGAGGCGGCGCCGATGCCGGGCGCGGGAGGAGACGGTGCTCGACGGAATTGGAGCCGACGACCACTTGCCACGGATAGCCGGCGCGCTCGGTAGTGTGCACGATCAGCATCCCCGCCGCGCCGCGACGCTCGGCTTCCTCGAACTTGTAGGTCCAGCGTCCGTAGTAAGTCATCGCCTTGTCACCGAAGAGATTCGGTTCGGCGGCGGTGGCGGGCGGATCGTTCACCAGAACGAGTAGGATCTTTCCGCGAACATCGACGCCCTTGAAGTCGTCCCACTTGTACTCGGGCGCGGTGGCGCCGTAACCGACGAACACAAGCTCTCCGCGGGCACTGCTCGCATCCGTGGCGGATCCGGGCCAGACGACAACGTCATCCGTGAACCGGAGATTGGCGTTGGCCTTGCCTGACGCGGCGACTTTGATCGTCTTCGGATCGGCCTTCACGACGTCGATCGGAACGCGCTGGAAGTAGGAACTGTCTCCGACTCCCGGCTTGACGCCGAATGCCCTGAGCTGTGCCGCGATGTATTCTTCGGCAATTCGACCTCCGCGCGTGGCTGGTGCACGGCCTTCGAGGAGATCGGAGGACAGAAAGCGCAGATGCGCATCGATCTCGTCCGAAGTTATGCGGGGCGGCGGCGCGCTTTTCTGGGCGGACGCGCTCGCCGCCGACAGCATTGTGACAAACGCAAGTGAGAGGAGAACGGAAGCACGAGTCATCGATTTACTCAGAGTGTGTGATGGACGTCAGTACATTATAGCTTCCCGCACCCAACGTTAGCATACCCCGCAATCGCGTCCCGCACCCAACGTTAGCATGCCCCGCCAGACCCCAAGAAGCGTAAAAAGAGCGACTCCCTCCAAGCCACGACGCAAGGCGCCCAAGATAGCGCTCGTCCTCGGCGGTGGAGGACTCAAGGGGTTCGCGCACATCGGCGTCTTTCGCGCCCTCGAGGAGCTGGGAATCGAGCCGACGGTGGTCGCGGGGACGAGCATCGGCGCGCTGATCGGGGCGGCGTACGCGCGAGGAATGCCGGTGTCGGAGATGGCCGATCGCGCCCAGGCACTCAAGCGCCGCGACCTCTTTCGCCTCAACCGCATGGGAATGCTGCTCGAGCGGCAGCACTCACCCGCGATCTACCTCGAGGAGCCGCTCAGAAACATCGCAAAAATGATAGCGACTGAGAAGCGGTTCGATCAACTGAAGAGGACGCTGCTGGTCAACACCGTCGACATTCAGCGCGGCTCCCAGATCGTGTGGGGACTGCCCGGTCTGCGCGATGTGAGCGTGGCAGACGCCGTCTATGCGTCATGCGCGCTGCCGGGGTTTTATCCTCCCGGCCCTGTTGGTGGGAGGATGTGCGTCGATGGCGGCGTGCTCGACAACCTTCCCGTATCGATCGCGGGCCTGGGAATGGACGCCGTCATCGCAGTGGACACTGGGTCGAGCGACCTGGAGCCGGAAAACGACATCGCGACCGCCGGGTTCGCGTCAATCTACGTGCGGGCGGCGACGACGATGATGCACGCGCTTCAGCTCGCGCCGTTCGCCACCTGGACGAGGCCGCCGATGATTCTGGTCAGGCCAAAGGTCAATCAGATCGGATGGTTCAGCTTCTCGCACACCGACGAATTGCTCGAAGCGGGCTACACGGCGGCGATGGAAGCCTGCAAATACTTTGAAGAATGCATCTCGTGGGGCATCGGCGTCTTCCCGCGCCGAGCGATGCAGATAGCGGTCGATCGTGAGAAGTGCATCGGATGCACGCTCTGCACCGCACTCGCGCCGGACGTGATGGCGATGGACTCGCACGGGAAAGCGTACCCGCTAACTCCGGTTGTCGAGTGGTCGCCGGCGGATGGGGACTTCGTGCACCACTGCCCGACTTACGCGATCGAGGCGACGCGGCTCGAGATGGGAGCCGGAACGCACGAGGAGAAGACGACAGTCGATCCTACCAATGAGCCGACCACGAAAACTGGTTAGGCTGCGGAAAGGCGGGAGCTGTCATCTGAACAGTTGACCGTCTCGCTCGCTCCCCCGGTGCTTTGTGTTAAATTGGGAAAGCCTGCCGAACATCGAAGTCAGTCCGGCAGTGGCTCCGTACATAACTGGCCAGCGCAAGCCGCGGCCAAGTTCGGAAAAAACACAAATGACACACCCGAATTCCTTCGGTAGCCGATCAACGCTGGACGTTGCTGGTCGGCAGTACACGATCTTTCGGCTGGATTCCCTGTCCCAACTCGCGGATGGGAGCGCTGCTCGACTCCCCGTCAGCCTCAAGATCCTCCTCGAAAACCTGCTCAGAAACGAAGACGGCAAGTTCGTCAAGCCAGACGACGTGCGTGCTCTCGCAACCTGGAACATGAAGGGGAAAGTCGAAAAGGAGATTGCATTCCGCACGGCGCGTGTGCTGCTCCAGGATTTCACCGGAGTTCCCGCCGTCGTCGATCTCGCCGCCATGCGCGACGCCCTTGCCCGTCTGGGCGGCGATGCGCGCCTGATCAATCCGCTTCAGCCGGTTGATCTCGTCATCGACCACTCGGTGCAGGTCGACGAGTACGGAACCGAGGCGGCGCTGCTCATCAACGCCGACTTCGAGTTCCAACGCAATCAGGAGCGCTACGCGTTCCTCCGCTGGGGACAGAAGGCGCTGCACAACTTCCGCGTGGTGCCACCCGACACGGGAATCGTCCACCAGATCAATCTCGAATACCTGGCGCAGGGAGTCTTCACTGAAGTAGTTGGCAACCAGACATTCGCGTACCCGGACTCTCTGGTAGGCACCGACTCCCACACCACCATGATCAACGGACTCGGCGTACTCGGCTGGGGTGTTGGCGGAATCGAAGCCGAGGCAGCGATGCTCGGACAGCCGGTGTCGATGCTCATCCCGGAGGTCGTCGGATTCAAGATGCACGGCCGCTTGCAACCTGGTTCCACTGCGACTGATCTCGTGTTGACCGTAACAGAAATGTTGCGGAAGAAGAAAGTCGTGGGAAAGTTTGTTGAATTCTACGGCGTTGGCCTGTCTAGTCTCTCATTAGCCGATCGCGCAACCATCGGCAACATGGCGCCCGAGTATGGGGCGACGATGGGATTCTTCCCGATTGACGCCGAGACCATCAAGTATCTGAGATTCTCGGGGCGGGAAGAGGCACAGGTGCAGCTCGTCGAAGCCTACTGCAAGGCACAGGGAATCTTCCGCACCGACGCCACGCCTGATCCGGTATTCAGCGACACAATCGAGCTGGATCTTTCCACGGTGGAGCCGAGTCTCGCCGGACCGAAGCGTCCACAGGACAGGGTGCCGCTCAAGCTGTCGAAGATGATGTTCAAAGAAGCGCTGGCGGCGGATCTCGATCGTACGGGAACTGTCGCCGCGGTCGCGGCGGCAAAACAGGCGATGTCGGTCGCGGCATCTCCCCAACTGTCGCCTTCGGTAGTCGCGACGGATCCTGACGAGCAGGCGGGAGAGAATTCGAGTGTGCCTGTCGAGATGAACGGCGAGAAGTTCTCGATCCGGCACGGCTCGGTGGTGATCGCCGCGATCACCAGCTGCACCAACACATCCAACCCGAGCGTGATGCTGGCGGCGGGATTGCTGGCGAGAAACGCGGTCGAGAAAGGCCTGACGACCAAGCCGTGGGTCAAGACGAGTCTAGCACCAGGATCGAAGGTGGTGACCGACTATTTCAGGAAAGCTGGCGTGATGGACGCATTGCAGCGGCTGCGGTTCAACGTTGTCGGGTTCGGATGCACGACGTGCATCGGAAACTCCGGGCCCCTGCCCCAGCCGGTCGCGGACGCGATCGAGGCCAACAAGCTCGTCGTGGCTGCGGTGCTGTCGGGCAACCGGAATTTTGAAGGGCGCATAAATCCACTCACGCGATTCAACTATCTGGCGTCGCCACCGCTCGTCGTCGCATACGCTCTCGCCGGAAGGATGGATATCGACTTCGCCTCCGAGCCGATCGGTGTCGGCAAGGGCGGTCCTGTTTTCCTGCGCGACATCTGGCCCGCGCCCAAGGAAGTCGAGGAGGAGATACTGCGCTCGGTGAAGGCCGAGATGTTCAAGGCGCAGTACTCGAACGTCTTCCACGGTGATGACAACTGGAGAAGTCTGCCGGTACCGGAGGGCGATCTCTATGCGTGGAATCCTGACTCGACGTATGTGAAAAACCCTCCTTTCTTCAATGGGATGACGCTCACGCCACCAGGCATCCGGCCGATCAGCGGCGCGCGGGTGCTCGGGATGTTCGGCGATTCGATCACAACCGATCACATCTCACCCGCGGGCTCGATTCCCGCTGCGAGTCCGGCCGGCAAGTGGCTGATCGAGCACGGCGTGAAGACCGCCGACTTCAACTCGTACGGAGCGCGCAGGGGAAATCACGAGGTGATGATGCGCGGCACGTTCGCTAATATCCGTCTCCGCAACGAGCTCGCGCCGGGAACCGAGGGCGGCTGGACGACCCGCGCGCCGGGCGAGAAGCCGGTCACGATTTACGACGCAGCGATAGAGTACCAGAAGGCCGGAACTCGGCTCGTCATCATCGCCGGCAAGGAATACGGCACTGGCTCCTCGCGCGACTGGGCCGCGAAAGGCACACTGCTGCTCGGCGTGCGCGCCGTTATCGCGGAGTCATTCGAGAGGATTCATCGCTCGAATCTCGTGGGGATGGGAGTTGTTCCGCTCGAATTCGTGAATGGCGAGAGCCGAGCCACCCACGGTCTCACCGGATACGAGACTTACGACATCGAAGGGTTATCCGAGCAGATGAAGCCTCGCCAGGTAGTTACCGTTCGCGTGCTTGGCGCCGATGGCAAGGGCAAGACCTTGCAAGCCGTCGCGAGAATCGATACTCCGGAAGAAATGAGCTATTACCGGCACGGTGGCATCTTGCCGTACGTGCTCAGGCAGCTCATTGGGAAAGCGCCGGTGTAGTTTGGGGGACTTCAACTGAAGACTAGGTGGGGACGCCATCCCGTATCAAGATCACTCGATCAGAAGATGAACATGGCGATTGCGGCTCCGAACATCGCGGCGGTTGTCAGCCATACCACACATCGCCCTAGAAGCGAGCTTGGTTGATTCTGCATTAGTTTGCGGTCGGAAGCGGTGATAACGATCCCAAGGAGCAGGAAAGGCGCGAGGCGTCCGCGGTCCGCTCCGCTGAGCGTGATCCGCGCGATC
>JADGQU010000072.1 GCA_017881545.1 Gemmatimonadaceae bacterium | reverse complement strand
ATTGGGACGAGACCGCGCCGGACATTCGAGATCAGCTGGATATGCTGATCGTTAAGAGCAGTCCCCCGCCGCCGAAACCTGTCGTGTAAGTTCTGCTCGAGCCTATGCCACCCTTCACTCCGCTCGGTACACATATGCGCCTTCACCGAAGCTTGTTCTTCCTGATCGCCATCGCGGATAGCGTCTTCGCCCAGGGCGTCAGACCAGTCACTGAGCGCGTCAACGCCCAGAACGCGCTCTTCGAAGAGCAGTACCAGTCGGATCTCGTGAACTTCCCCGAGCGCGCCACGGCCTTCGGCGACTATCGCTACAACGACAAGCTGGGCGAGTACTCGCTCGAGGCAATCGTTCAGCGTCACAAGACAGACCGGGACTTCCTCGCCCGGCTCGATGCCATTCCGACTTCGGGTTTCTCGGAGACGGACCACCTATCCCACGACCTCATGGATCGCGTCCTGCGGCAGCGACGCGCCGACTTCGATCTCAAAGAGTATGAGATGCCGATCAACCAGTTCAACGGCATCCATTTGAGCCTCGCCGATCTGCCGTTGTCCGCACCGTTCGGAACGGTCAAGCAGTATGAGGATTACATCGCGCGGCTTCACCAGGTGCCGCGCGTGCTCAATCAGACGATCGAAGTCATGCGCGCCGGCGCGAGCGACCGGCTTATGCCCGTCCGATTCCTGCTCGAAAAAGTCCCGATGCAGGTCCAGGGCATCATCGACGCGAACCCATTTCTCGTTCCGATCAGGAAGTTTCCGGCGACGATTTCTGCCTCTGACCGGCAGCGCCTGACCCAGCAGATCACCGACGCGATCAACACCGACGTCATCCCGGCGTACAAGGCTTTCGCAAGCTTCGTCGGCACCGAATACGCGCCGCACGGCCGCACCGCGCTCTCCGTCACTTCGCTGCCGCAGGGCCAGGAGCGCTACGCGAACAACATCTACGGCCGGACCACCACGCGCATGACGCCGAACGAGATCCACCAGCTCGGCCTGCGTGAGATCACGCGCATCCAGGCTGAGATGATGGTAATAGCTACAAAGGAAGGCTTCTCAGATCTTCCCTCATTCCGGGCGTCGCTCAAAACGAATCCCAAGTACATCCCGACGTCAGCGGAACAGATCCTGGACGATTTCCGTCGGTATATCGCGCAGATGGAGCCGAAGCTTCCCGAGCTCTTCACGCTTCTTCCGAAATCGCCTGTCACCGTCGAGGCAATACCCGCCTTTCAGTCTGCCGCTGCCACGCACTACGTCACTGGTACTCCAGATGGGAAACGCCCGGGCCGAGTCGTTGTTGCGACCTCCAACTTCGCGGGCCGCACGCTGATCAATGACGAGGCGATCGCGTACCATGAAGGCATTCCCGGACATCACATGCAGCTGTCAGTGCAGCAGCAGCTCACCGGGTTGCCCAACTTCCGCCTCCATGGTCTCGGCTTCAACGCGTACACGGAAGGCTGGGCTCTGTACTCGGAGCAGCTCGGCAAAGAGGTCGGCTTCTACCAGGATCCCGTTTCGGACTTCGGGCGCCTCTCCTCCGAGCTTTTTCGCGCTGTGCGTCTGGTCGTCGACACCGGAATTCACTCCAAAGGATGGACGCGCGATCAAGTCGTGGATTTCATGCGCAACTCCGGCGCGGTGGACGAGCCGACGATCCAGTCCGAGACGGACCGCTACATCGCGTGGCCCGCGCAGGCGCTGAGCTACAAGCTCGGGCAGCTCAAGATCCGCGAGCTCCGCGAGCGCGCCCGGAAGGAATTGGGATCGAAGTTCGATATCCGGGCGTTTCACGACGAGATGCTCGACGGCGGAACTCTGCCCCTCGATCTCCTCGAATCCCGCACGGACAAATGGATCGCACAGCAGAAATCGAAGTGAAGTGATCGAATAAATCGCGGATCATCGAGGTCCAGGCGTCAATCCCGAGGACCGCGCCAGCTCCTGATGTAACGTCTGTAGTCCTGCGGGAACTCCATGTCGTGGGATCACTCACAGACATGGGGAGACGTGATGATCAGGCCAACGGTTCTGCAGTGTTTCATCCTCGGCGCGCTCAGTTTTGGTCCGATGTCGCCAATGCGTGCTCAGCCAACGCGCGCCGCTATTCGCGTCGAGCCTGGATCACTCGAAGCCGACCGACTCAAAACGTCGGTAGACCTGACCGTCAAGGACGTCGGCTTGTCGGGTCTCGGTCAGATCGTCTTTACACTCCAGAACCGCGGCGGCATCGGCATCAATCCCGGCAAATTCACGGTGTCGCCCAATGCCATCAACACTCCACCGGTCCGGATGGATGTCTATCTTGGCGGCGCCCTGGTGCAGTCTGTCTACCAGGCGAGTCTGGGTGGAGGAGAGTCGAAGGCATTCGCCGTGATGCCGGTGTCCAACGTACCCAGGTGCAAGGAGACGCGTGACATCAAGGTCGTCGTCGATCCTTCGAATGTCGTTCCGGAATTGCACGACGACAACAACACCGTCGCCGTGACAGTCGCTCGGCCCTGTCCGGACCTGGCGGTCAAGAGCATCGAGCGAGAAAAATCAGGCACGTTTGGTGAGACCTATCAGGTCAAAGTGACGGTGATCAATTCCGGGAATGCGCCTGCTCCGGCGTTCCAGGCGTGGGGCACGGCTTCCACCGAAGCTCCGGGACTAACGGGTTGGCCCGAGATGGTTCCGATGCACGAGATTGGCGCTCTTGCGCCCGGCCAGACGTATGTCTTCCACATTGGTGGCGACCAGTTGTCGGTCGTCCACACCTGGGTAAGGGTCTTCCTCGACCTGCCCCGTCACGTAGACGAATTGGACGAGACGAACAACCTGGTGGACAAGACGCTGTGACCGCCCGCTGAGATCATTTCAGACGAGCTCGTCGGACGCTTACATGCACTAGGGGGCACGGGAGTTGCCCCCCTCTGCGCTGACGGTGGCGATGTAATCGTATCGGAGGGGCTCATGCGCCAGGTGATGTTAGTGACGTCCGTGTTGCTGTTGGCAGTGGCCGTGAATGGTTGTTCGGACTCGATCGGCCCAGAGTCGATTGTCGGCGTATGGCAGGAAAACAGCTCCATTCCTGGAAGCTCTCTCGAGATAACGCTCGCGCTAAGCACGTCGATCATATCTGGCCAGTCGACCATATCTGGTCAGGGGAGCTGGTGCGGCGAAGCGCTCGCGTGCGGACTGACGAACACAACCGGTACGGCATCGGGAAACAGGATTCACCTGGTGACTACGTTCGATAACGGGCAGATCGAGACGTTCGACGGAACTCTCACATCATCGAACACTTTGGCGGGCTCCGGGAGAGACACGTCGCCGGGCGGACTGATTGCATTTCCGCACGCCCAGTCCTTTCACCGGTTGATTGGCGGTCTTCCACGAACGCAATAGGAGCCGGGAGGCTGGAAATCTCTCATTCCCTGATATGGCGTGGCCTCGGGGGATCGCTACAGTATTATCCTCTAGGTCAACCCGCTGGTCCGACAGCAGATTAATCGCAATGTCCCGCGCCGAAGTAACCACTCCTGAAATCATTCCGGAGGAGAGCGTAGTCGAGCTCTCGCTCCGCCCTCAGCGCCTGTCCGAGTTCATCGGGCAGGACCGCGTGAAGGAATCACTTCGCATCTATATAGACGCCGCGCTCGCGCGCCGTGAGCCGCTCGACCACACGCTATTCTTCGGCCCACCCGGCCTCGGCAAGACCACTCTTGCTGAACTCATTGCGCGTGAGCTCGGCGTCAATATCCGCAACACTTCGGGACCGGCGCTCGAAAAACCCGGCGACCTCGTGGGCACGCTCACCAATCTGCGTGAGGGGGATATCCTCTTCATCGATGAGATCCATCGGCTTCGGCCCATCATCGAGGAGTTCCTCTATCCGGCGATGGAGGACTATCGCATCGACATCCGCCTGTCCGAAGGACCCAAGGCGCAGACGATCGTCATGCCGATCGAGAAGTTCACCCTGATCGGCGCGACCACCCGCCTTGGCATGCTCACGCCACCGATGCGCGCGCGCTTCGGGATCGAGATGCGACTCAATTTTTATCCGCCCGCCGATCTCGAGCAGATCGTACATCGCACGGCCGAAGTGATGCAGGTGGAGATCGACGAGGACGGAGCGAGGGAGATCGCCAAGAGATCGCGCGGAACTCCGCGCGTCGCGAATAGACTATTGCGCCGCATTCGCGACTTCGCGCAGGTCCGGGCCGGCGGAAGCATCGACCGCAAAGTCGCCGCCGACGCCCTTCAGTTGCTCGAGGTAGATCAGTTCGGGCTCGACGACATGGACTCGCGCATTCTCAAGACGATCATCGAGAAGTTCGACGGCGGGCCGGTTGGCGTCAGCACGATCGCCGCGGCCGTGGGCGAGGACGTCGGCACGCTCGAGGAGGTTTACGAGCCGTTCCTGGTTCAGAACGGTTTTCTCCAGCGCACTCCGCGCGGCCGAGTGGCGACGGCGCAGGCGTACAGGCACTTTGGGTTCAATCCGCCGAATGTAACGAATGGCACTCAGCAGCCGACGTTGTTCTAGATTGTAAGCGGCGAGGGACTCCGCGCACCCGTCGCGGGAAGAAGGAGGACCGATGAGACATTCAGTCAGCATCGTGCTCGGCGCACTCAGTGGCGCCTTTGTAGTCACTGCGACCCCACCCCTCGGCCCTCCCGCAATCCACGCGCAAACGAACTGGCGCCAAGTGCGTTCCCTCAAGATGGGACGGTTCCGCACCCGCATCGAAGTTTCCTCCGCCCGCACCGTCAGGCTGTACAGTCAACTCGACACCTCGCGCCTCACCGGCCCCGAGCTGGGCGCCGACTCAGTCAGAGCGTGGCAGGCGATGGTGTTCTCCGAGCTCGACAAGCCGACGCGCATGCAGTACGTGCTGGGGAACGCGATACTCGTCCAGCCGTACGCCGCGGACAGCGCGACGATCGGGTTCGTGCTCACCGTCGCCGACACCAATGGCATCTCGCGCACTGTCGTAACCGACCTGAACGGGATGGAGGAATTTCTCGATCTGCTCGCCAAGGGTGCGGCTGCCGCAACCACACTCACCGAGGCCGAGTTGCTGCGGCTGGGCCCCGTGACGGAGAAGCCGATCGCGCTGGCGAAGCACGTCAACTTCGTCTATCCGCGCACCGCGAGGCTCACCGGGCAAAGCGGCTCCGCGATCGTTCAGTTCGTGGTCGATACTTCGGGACACGCAAAGCCCGAATCCATCACCTGTACGCAGGCGACCTTCAAGGATTTCGCCGACGCTGCCATGGCCGCGGTGAAGACAATGGAGTTCACACCCGCGGAGCTCGAGGGGCACAAGATCGAGCAGCTCGTGCAGTACCCGATCGATTTCAAGCTGAACGCAGTGCTGCCGGTTAAACCGTTCGAGGTCCCAACCCGGAGGGGCGGCAGGCGATAGCCGTCGCCTCTCTACGGTGTCTGCTGCGGCGTGTGCCCCCGCGCCCATGTCGGGAATGCGGGACGCCTCGCCGCCACAGCTGGACTCTTCGCCAAAGTCTGCATTAACGTCGACACCGCCATCTCGAGCTGAGTGTCGTGTCCCGCGCGCCACGCCGACGGGCTGAGATCCACTTCCACGTCCGGCGGCACTCCGCGATTCTCGACTGCGTATTCTCCCTCTGCCGTCCAGAGCGCGACGCGCGGTGCAGTCACGGTTCCACCATCCATGAGCGCAGGATATCCGCCGATTCCAACGAGTCCGCCCCATGTCCGTTTGCCGATGAGCGGACCAACCTTGTAGCGCCGGAAAAGCCATGGCAGCTCGTCACCGCCTGAGCCCGCGTACTCGTTGATCAGCATCGCCTTCGGGCCGTAGATCGCGCCGGCAGGAATCGGCGTGTCGTCGCCGTAGCGCGAAGTCACCCAGTTGAAGGGCGCATCGCGGCGAAGGTAATCCACCATGTAGTCGGCGATGTTTCCGCCGGTGTTGAAGCGCTCGTCGACGACGGCGCCGAGTTTGTCCTGCTGCGCAAAGAAGTAGCGATTGAAGCTCGTGTATCCTTCGTTCGCCGTGTTGGGCACATAGATGTAAGCCAGCTTCCCGCCCGAGAGCTTGTCGACGGTGCGCCGATTCTCATCCACCCAGGCGAGATGCCTGAGCATCGCCTCACTCGGCAAAGGCACGACGGTCACATCGCGCGCGCCCGTTCCATTCGCGCTAGGGCCGACGCGGAGCACCACGGATTTCCCCGCGGTTCCCTCGAGCGCCTCATCGACGTTCTCGCTCGACGTGAGGGGCCGTCCATCGACAGCAAGGAGGTATTCACCCGTGTGCACGTTCACGCCAGGCTGCGTCAGTGGCGCGCGAAGCTGAGGATTCCAGTTCTCGCCGGCGTAGACTTTCGAGAAACGCCAGCGACCGTTGTCGATTCCGTAATCGGCGCCCAGCAGTCCGTTCGCCGGTGCTCTGTCGGGGTTTCCCGGTGGTCCGCCGACGAAGAGGTGACCAACGGTGAGGTTGCCAAATATCTCCTGGAACAGATAGTCGAGATCGGCGCGGCTGCCGAGCCCGCTCAGCCAGCGCGCGTAGTACTTCTCGGCCGCGGCGAGATCGAGTCCGTGATAATTGGGATCGTAGAAAAACGCGCGCTGCAGCCGGAACGCGTCGTGGTACATCTCGGTCCACTCGGCGCGTGGATCCGTCTCGACCTGGATGTTGCCCGTGTTGAGGCCTCCATCACCCGGCTTGATCGGCTGCGCAATCGCGGCGATTGCCCAGTTGCCCTTCTGCTTGTAGAGCAGCTTCTCACCGTCGCGCGAAACGTCGAAGTCGCTGACGTCGGCAATCAGCTGATCAGTCTTTCGCTCGCTGAGATCGAACTTGTGCAGGTTGAGATGTGACGGCCCGTTCTCCTGGAGATCGACGGGCACCAGCGGATCCTCGGCCAGGATGACGTTCCCCGCTTTTCCGGCGACGACGCTGACATAGTTGCGCGGCGGCGCCGGAAGCGGGATCGTGCGCTGATCGATCGCGTCGAAGTCGATGCGCACCGGCTCGGGCGCTGTCACCTTGTTGGCGCTGTCCTTCCCCGGCTTCGCTTCCTGCGCGCCTTTGACATCACCGGCGGCTGCTTTCGCGCTGCTCTTGGCGGCGCTGTCACCCTTCGCCTTCTCCTCGTCGCTCTCGGGCGCGAGTGGCGACGGCAGATCCTTGCGCAGAACGATCGCGTAGAGAGAGCGCGTGATCGGGTGATCGAACGTGGTCATGCTGAAATCGCTCGCCGGCCCGGCGTCGGTGCTCGCGACGAAATAGAGATATTTGCCACCGGCATCGAAGACGGGATTGCGCGCGTCGCTCAATCCGTCCGTCACCTGCGTGGCCGCCGCCCTCTGGAGATCGTACACGAACACAGCGTTCAACCGGTTCTTGATCGAGCGCGCGTAGGTTATCCAGCGGGAATCCGGCGACCACCCGAAGGGCGTGCCCTCGCTGAACTGCGGGCCGAGCGGATCGACGTCGACGCGCGTGGTCTTGCCCGTCGCGACGTCGGCGTACCAGATCTCCGCGCGCGAGTTGCTGTACCCGATGCGCTTGCCGTCCGGCGACCAGACCGGCAGGTAATAGTACGTGTCGTCGTCGCCGAGCTTGATCGTGCGCGGCTCGGCCAATCCGGTCTGACCGCGAAGCTCCAGGTGGTAGCCCCCGCCCGCATCGGAGAAGTACGCGAGCGTCTGCCCATCGGGCGACCAGCTCGGAAACCGCTCAGTCGCACCGCCGGTTCGCGTGATGTCGCGAGCGTCTCCTTTTTTTGCGGGAACCGTGATGATTTCTCCGCGCGCCTCGAACGCGGCGCGCACACCGGACGGCGAGATGACGGAGTGTTGCAGCCGGTCGCCAACCGCGGCCCAATGCGGCTGCGCCTCGGTGAGCTCGCCTTCAAGGCGAATCGGGACTGTGGCGTCCGCGCCGGTCGCCAGGTCGTGCGTGCGAATCGCGCCGAACTGCTCGTACACGATTGCCCCGGGCCCCGCCGAAGCGTTCTTGATGTCGAGGCCGGTATTGTCGATGACTCGGGCGACCTGTTTGGATTTGGTGTCGTAGGAGTAGAGCGTCGTCGGGCCGTCGCGATCCGAGAGGAAGTAGATGGTGTCGCCCACCCACATCGGTGACTGATCGGTGGAGTTGTCGCGTGGGATTTTCTCGATCGACGCGTCGGCCAGCGACGCGATCCAGATCGGCGTCGTGCGGCCACCTCTGTAGCGTTTCCAGATCTGATTGGCGTTCGGGTACGGCATGTAGGCGAGCCGGCTGGCGTCGGGACTCAGCGCACCATCCCAGATGGTGGGGAGGTTGATCGGCTCCGGCATCACGCCGTCGATTGCCTGCACGAAAAGGCGGGGCGCGCCGAGTGCGGCGGTGATGGCGATGCCCTTGCGGTCGGACATGTAGAGGACTTTGCCGTCCGGGGTCCAGCCGCGGACGACATCGTTGCCGGGATGCCACGTCAGCCGTTTCGGAGCGCCACCGTTCGCGCCGATGACGTAGACGTCGGCGTTTCCATTGGCGGTGCTCGTGTACGCCACCCACTTCCCGTCGGGCGAAAATCGGCAGCCGGTCTCGGAGCCTGGTGACACGGTGAGACGTCGCGCCGCGCCACCGGCACGTGGAACGATCCAGATGTCGCCGGCAAAGGTGAAGCAGATATCGCTGGCGCTCAGTGCCGGCTGTCGGAAAAGCAGAGGCGCGTCTGTTTGCGCGCTGAGAGAGTCGGGTGCGGCAAACAGAAGTGGGAGGATGACGGGCAGGAGACGCGTGACAACGCGGCGGATTGACTGGACCGGCATGAGGAACTCGGGCAGAAGGTTGTGGCCAAACTACGGCTGACCTCCGCCCCTGTCCAACGGAATGCTATCGCCCTCTGCTACTCGACGACGCCAATCAGGATCGTCGCGGCGAGATCGAATCGTCCGCTCCGATCGCGCTTGAACAGCCATGCG
>JADGQU010000342.1 GCA_017881545.1 Gemmatimonadaceae bacterium | reverse complement strand
GCATCGCCGACAGCACCGGCGCGCAGATTCCGCTCGTTCGATCGGAGATGGCGATGTACACCGCTGGCCGTCCGCCGGAGCCGGCGACGACTCCCTTCTATTTCCCGCTGTTCGTCGCTGTCGGAATCATCTTCGCGGCGGCGCTGGTCGTCCTGGTAAGAACCGCGGAAGGCGGATCCAGAATCGCGATGTTTGCCGCGACCGCTTTGGCGACGTTGTGGAGTCTCATCGCCGGCCTCGGCGGGCTCGCGCTCTTGTTTGCCTGGCTTTTCACCAAGCACTACTTCATGGGCCGCAACGAGAACCTGATGCACATGGATCCGCTGTCGATCGCGCTGGTCGTGCTGATACCGCTCTCGATTTACCGGCTGCGCGGAGTGTCGAGAGCGACAAAGTTCGCGGGGTTCATCGCCTTGGCGAGCCTGTTCGGATTCGTCGCTCAGGGAATTCCGGCGTTCAATCAGAAGAACGGAGAGATCATCGCGCTCGCGCTTCCGATCAACCTGGCCGTGTGGTGGACGGTCTTCCGCCTCACCGCCTACAGGCGGACTTCCTTCCCTTCTTCCGCCGCCTTGTAGATCGCCTCCATTAGCTTGATCACGATGAGCGCATCCTCCGGCGGGTCGTACGGGGTCGTCTCGTTCACGACCGCGATGAAGTGCGCGAGCTCAGCACGATACGATTGCAAGAACACGCTCTCGCGCGCAGCCGCCCCGCTCGGCGACACATCGGTCGGCTTGCCATTCAGCATCTTCACCACGCGAAGCGGAGCGAGGCGGGCGCTCCCACGACTCGTCAGGACCTCGAACCACCAGCGCTCCTCCTGCCCCACGTAGGACCATGAGACGTCGAAGCTGAAGCTCATCCCGCCGGCGCATTCGACGTGCACGAACATGGAATCTTCGACAGTGGCCGCGCCGCGGGCGCGATCCATGTGAGCGGTGACTCGAATTGGCTCCGGGAAATCGGCGACCCAGAGCGCCAGATCAACGAGCGGAAACCCGTGCTCGAAAAACGCGCCTCCGCCGGCTTCGGGTCGTCTGAAACGCCACCCTTCGCGGGCTGCCGCGAACTGATATTGCCCCGCCCGCACACCAAAGAGGCGTCCGAGCTCCCCGCCCTGAAGGAAGCGATAGAGCTGTTGCACGTCGCTGCGGAAACGGTGGTTGTTGCCGACTACGACTTTTCGTCCAGCGTGCTTCGCGGCGGCGAGAATGTGCTCGACGCCGCGCGACGTCATGGAGAGCGGCCGCTCGCACAGCACATCCACCTTGGACTTGAGCGCGCGCAGAACGTGCGGCTCGTGCAGATGGTTGGGCGTAGCAATGACCACGGCGTCGACCTCATCGAGCTCCAGCAGATCCTCGAGGTCGGTGAACACGTCGGGAATCTTCAGCCGCTCGGCGATCGCGCTCGCTTTGGGTCCGTCGTTGTCGCAGAGAGCAACGAGCTCCGCGCCCTTGAGTTTGGACAGGACTGGAAGGTGCGCGAGCTGGGCGATCGCCCCCGCCCCGACGAGGCCGAGGCGGACGGTGCCCTTCACTTTCAATTCCTTGCCGCTAACCGCCGATTCGGCCAATCGTCGTTCCCGGGTAATAGGTCTCTAGTATCGTACGATAATTCTGTCCCGCGCGCGCGCGTCCGATGGCGCCCCACTGGCACATCCCGATTCCGTGGCCGTAACCGCGGCCATTCACGTTGAAGCTGGAGACTTCCCCGCCACTCGTTTCCTTCGTGAACGTAAAGGAAGTGCTGTTAAGGATGGCGCCTTTGGGGTCTCTCAGCACGAATCGGATGTCGTTGCCACGAAGAGTGTAGGTGCCGCTTTCGGTCTGGACCGCGAGCGCGGCGACTCTGCCCGATGGCGTTCGTCCCTGCTCCCTGATGTCGGTGATCTTGCCGACGCCGCTCTTGGGCGCCTTTGAATAAGTGGCGAGGTATTTCTCCATCACCGAGCGAAGTCCGGCGCCATCGTAGCTTTGCGTCCAGCTGAACCGGGGCGAAGGATCGCAGTAATAGTTGTTCGTTCCGGGAATTTTGTCGCTCACAGGACGAAGATACGGCTGGTCCGGCTGATCGTACCAGACCTCGCTAACGCCGGCGGTGCTTCCACCGCAGGTCGAGTGATACGGAGTGGTGATCGGCTGGCCGTTGTAGAGAACGACGACGTCGGCGGTCGTCATGATAGCGGAGTCAGATTGCGGTTTCTCCGCGTCCACTCCGCCGTACACCTGGTCCTGAACCGTGGCGTACATGTCGAAGGCGCGAGAGCTGGTAAGGTGCTTGTAGGCATACGTTCGCGCGGCGACGGCCTGCGCCTGCACAGCGGCGAACTCGGCGGCCGTGCGGCTCCCGATTTCGAGGGGAACCACACCGCGCAAGTAGGAATCCATCGGCAGGCGGTTGACGACGAGAAATCCAGAATCGGTCCGGGTGATGATGAGATCTCCCCTGTATTTCTTCCCATTCCATATGAGGAAGGAGCCGGCGACGGTTTCGGCAGCCACCGGGCCCATCTCCGTCGTAATATCACCAATGCGCCCCGCGTCGAATGAGAGCGGAAGTTCTGCCATCGCGTTCACCTGCTGGCCAACATCACCATGAACTAAACCCCATGAGCCCGTCCCCGAGATCGTTCCGCTCTTGGCGGAGGTTTCGAGGGCAATCCGAACCTGTTGGGCAACACCGCTTTGATAAGGACCGCGCACGATTGGCACGTTGCCGGGCCCGCTGCGACCGCCCCGAGGCGACGACAGCGAAACGCACGCGGCGACTCCGAGCACGGCCGTCATCCCGATCCATGTCCGCGAACGAAATCTCGAATGAGCTCTATGCAATTGCCTGCTCCAATGCGGCTCCCATTTTTTCGAGGGCGCTCGCGACCTCAGCATCGCCGTGCGCCGCCGACATGAAGCACGCTTCGAATGCTGAAGGCGCCAGGTAAACTCCTCGATCCAGAGCGGCGTGAAAGAATCGCCGAAAGAGATTCACGTCCGACGCTTTGGCATCAGTGAAATTACGAACAGGCTTCGAGCTGAAAAAGAATCCCCACATCGATCCGGCGGAACCGGCCGAGAACGGAACTCCGAGCCCAGACGCGATCTTTTGCAAACCCTCGACCAGCGCAGTAGTCCGTTTCTCTATCTTCGAGTGTAGCGCGGGCGTCAGCGCAGTGAGAGTCGCGATACCTGCGGCCATCGCCAACGGGTTTCCAGAGAGAGTACCAGCCTGATAGACTGGACCAGACGGCGCGACGCGCTCCATGATATCGCGGCGCCCCCCGTAAACCGCGACCGGCAATCCTCCGCCGATAACCTTGCCGAGCGTCGTCAAATCGGCGGTGACTCCAAATCGCTCCCGCGCTCCACCGGGGGCGATTCTGAAGCCGGTCATGACCTCGTCGAAGATCAAGAGCGCACCGGAGTTGTCGGCCAGCGCTCGCAGTCCTTGCAGGAAGCCGGGATCTGGAGGAATGAAGCCGGAGTTGCCAACCACCGGCTCGACAATTATCGCCGCCACGCCACGCTTGCT
>JADGQU010000071.1 GCA_017881545.1 Gemmatimonadaceae bacterium | reverse complement strand
CGCGTCCGCGCTCGGGTCGAGGATTACGACACTGATGGGCTTCCGGCGGATGAAGGTTTCGAGCTCTTCCCAAGATGCGGCGGAGAAAAGCTCCTGCTCATCGGCGAGGACGTGCTTCACGTGGGTGAGCAGTCTTGAGGGCAGGAACGCCGCAACGCTCAAAGGGCGATCGCGCGCATGATCTAGGAAACTGGCGCCAAAGACCCGGCGGCGCGAGAGCAAATGATAAGAAAAGCGCTGTTTTTGATACGAAACAGGCATTTTCTGATAAGAAACAGGCATTTCGCCGTTTCATTCGGGCGCTACGTTTGGCTTGATCACAAACGCAACGACTCTTCCTTCCCCTTGTCAGGAGTTCTTCAAATGATCCGCAACAGACTTTTCGCCGCCGCCGCCATCATCGCCGCCGTCGTCCTCACCGCTTGCTCAGACATGACAGCCCCGAAGAACGACACATGCCCGGTTACGAGCGGTTCCTCGACCTGCATTGGCCACTAAACCAGCAGCGGACCGGAGGCTGCCCGGTAAGTCCTACGTGGCAGCTACCGCCGTCCTGCGCAGCTCCGACATTGCATGCATCACGGTGGTGACCTCTTCGGGCACCCACGTTGGAGACGCAACGAAAGGCTTGGTCGGGCGAGCAGAGGTGCGAATCGCAGAGAGTGCGGCTTGCGCCTTGAAAGAGACCTGGTGGATCTGATTGGCCTCGGCGAATGAAATCGCCTCGTTGAGCGCATCTTCGGAAGCGTCGCGACGACCCAAGCGGTTCATCCCTTCGCCAAGGAAAAGCAAGTAGTGCGCGCGAAGCCATGGCGCAAGCTGGGAGTTCGCCAGCTGGCGAGCGTACGCGTCAAAGGCTTCGGGCATATCGTCGAGCGACGCCAATTCCATCAAGTTGATCGTGGCCTGGCCGCGAACCGTCGCGGATTGCGACGTGGCAGCAAGGACGAGATGGGTATCACGGGCGGCATCTCGCAGGCCAATCAGAGTAAACATGGCCGCGATGTCGTCAAGAACGCCGTCCCGTTCAGTAGGATTCACCGTGAGGTTGAGCGCCTCGTGGGCGAGCTTGAGTCCTTCGGCGCAGTCGCCTTTTTGGCCCGCAAGCGATGCACGGCTATGAAGCGCAACAGCCTGAACTTGCGGCAGGCCATGATCGCGGGCCTGGACGAGCACATCGTCGAGGATCGTCTGCGCCTGCGGCAGATTTCCCTTCGCCAGATACGTATTGGCGATACCAACCTGCACGGTCAGTACGCCCTGGCGGTCACCGAGGGTGTCCGCGATGTAGGCAGCCTGCGAGTACGCGCGCGCAGACGTATCCCAGTCGCCATTACGGCGAGCGGAGCCGCCCACGGCCACGTGTGCCTCAACGGAGAGCTTTGCATTTTTTTCCGGACGGGTCAGCTTGGCGACGGTCGAGAAAACATCGATGGCGAGTCCCCACGAAGCTGCGTGGTCCAGCGCACGCCCGTACGCCATCAGCGACCTGCTAACGGTCTCGTCTATCGATCGGCGCTTCGTCACTTCGTCGAGCACCGTGGTCAGCACGCCCCGAATCGTGTCACCCTCGCTGACTGCCTCGATCGCGGTGCGAACGCTATGCAGCTGGGCCCAATTCGCCGGGTCGGCGGACGACGCGGTATCCGTATAGGCGTCCACGAGACGCAGGACTGAAAGTCCGGCGAATACGGCACGCCAGGAAGCGCTGTCTTCCTGCATTGAACCGAGTGTATCGAAATAGACCTGATGGCGGATCATAGAACCTTTATTGGGCGTAATTTGGTGCATTAAAATGCCACTATACGACCATTAAAGAAATGCCTGTTTCATATCACCGTAGGGGCTATTTCGTATCACCTTTCGCGCGTTAAGGCCCTCCGGGAGGCCCTAACGACCCAGTGGGATTCTGTCCCTTGGCAGGCGCTCACCGGGGGGTATGTACCAGTCGGCGAGGTCAAACCACCATGCATCCGGGCGCATTTCGGCGGTCCGGATTCGCCGGTGGAGTCCCAGGATTTTCCGGGGTTCGTAGAGCCAGACGGCGGGGGCATCTTCGTTGATAACGGCGAATGCTGCCGTGAACTTTTCGCGCGCGTTGGGGGAGTCCGCCCGGAGCGCGCTATCGAGCGCCGCATCGAATCGGGGATTGCTATACGAACCATAGTTGACGCCGTTCTTGCCTATGCCCTGGCTGCCCCATACGTCCCTCATTCCGTCCGGGCTCGACGGCATGGTCCAGCCCCCGAGCGCAGCGTCGAATGCACCGTGGGCTTCCCTGGCGCCTTCCGTTGATGACTCGAGCTGTTCCAGCTGTACGCGCACGCCCATGCGACGAAGTTGCTCCTGGAGCAGCGGCCCCATCCTGATCCTCGTCAGACTCGAAGTCGGGATGATGAGGGTAAAGGCCAGCTCTCTCCCGTTTTTCGATCTTATTCCGTCGGCGCCTTTGCGGACCCATCCGAGAGAATCGAGCAGCCGGCTCGCGCGCAACGAATCGTAAGGGAGCTGGACGCCCCGCGGATCCGTAGTCGGATAGGCGCGCACGATTGGGCCGACGGGAACCAGCGCAAAGGTGTCCAGGACGTTGCGCATCAGGGCGCTTCGGTTGAGTGACATCGTGATCGCGCGGCGCAGCTCGCGATCACCGAACAGTGGGTGCGGCCGCTTGTTGTTCGCGGGATCAAGCAGATTGAACCGGAGAAACGCGTAGTCCATTCCCGGCAGGACGATCGCCCGCAGGTTCTTTTGACGCGAGAGCTGCGGCAGATTCTCGGGGCGGAGGGCATCGAACATGTCAGCCTCTCCACCAAGGAGCCTCGTCACAGCCGTCTGGAACTCAGGAGCGACGCTCCAGATCACGCGATTGAGCCTTGCGCGCCCGCGATAGTTTGAGGTATCTGCGACGATCTCCACCGATGCGCCTGGGTCCCTTTTTCGCAGGCGGAATCGTCCCGTTCCGATCGGCGGCGGCGTGCCTTGGCGCAGCGAGTCAACCGGAATCTTCTCCAACTGATGCGCTGGGAGGATGAGCAGTTGTGCCGCGGCATCGAGAAACTGTGTCGGCGATCTCCCGCGAAACCAGAATACGGCCGTTAGTGAGTCGGTCACGGTTACGGAGTCGATGTTCGCGAGCTCGCTGCCTGCCCTTCCGCCGAGCGCGGGGTTTTTGTTCAGCGCAAAAGTGAACTGAACGTCTCGCGCCGTGACATCCCGTCCATCGTGCCACTTTGCCCGGGGATTGATGTGAAAGGCCAGCATCAGCGAGTCGCTGGACCAGCGCCACCGGTCGGAGAGTGCCGGACGAAATCCCTTTTCATTCCTGGTGTTGAAGTCGGGGCCGACATCGGCGAGGTAGTCGTAGATCTGTTCAGTGATCTGCTTCGCCTGGACGGTGACGCCGAACGGAGGAAAGAGCGTCCCGGGATCCGCCGTCGTCGCGATGACCAAAGTGCCCCCGACATCTGCGGGCCCGGTTCCGGGCGCGTGCTCAGTGCAGCCGGCCGCCAGAACGGCAAATGCGATGACCCTAAGTTTTCTCATCGAGAAGAAGCTAGCGCTCCCAGCCCCGTGTGGAAGGCATTAACTCCCAAGGGTGATATGAAATCGACAGTTTGAGAAATGAAACCGACATTGACCCGCCCGCGCCGCCGTGGAAACGTCCATGATCTATGGCAAAACCAGCCTCGAAGGCAACCGACGCGATGCCCACCTTTCAGGTGGCCCATTTGCAGCGTGATGGGAGGGATATAATCATCGTGCCGGTGGACCGCGCTTTCGGTAAGAGATCGCCTGCGGAGCAGGCCCGCATTCAGGAGGCGTTTCAACGGAGCGCGCTTGCCGCGGAGATGCCCGGCGTTGTGGTTCCAGTCTGGGAAGATGCGGCGGGCAGAATGGCATTTCGGGCTCCCCCACCATGGCACGAGTTCCTGAAAAGCATAGACATGGTCTATGTCGCCACGGCGCTGAATCGCACGCTGAGTCTCGAATCGCCGTAGCCACCAAGCGCCCTGCCGGACAACTCGTGTGAGATTCAAGGATCATTTCTCGGAGCACGCGGCGCTCTACGCTGAGTTTCGGCCGCTTTATCCCGAGGGGCTGTTCGAGTTTGTGGCCGGCCTCACGCGCCATCATCACGCGGCGCTCGATTGCGGCACTGGAAATGGCCAGGCCGCGGTCGGACTCGCGGCTCACTTCGATCGCGTCATCGCCATCGATCCGAGCGTGGGGCAGATCAGGAATGCCGCCTCACGCGAGAGGATCGAGTACGGGGTAGCGCCGGCGGAATCGACCGGTCTGCCCTCGCAATCCGTTGATCTCGTGACGGCAGCGCAGGCGCTCCACTGGTTCGACGCCGACGCTTTCTTCGCTGAGGCGAAGCGAGTACTCGTCGCCGATGGTGCGATAGCAATTTGGGGATACGGCGACCCCGTTCTCGACACCGCGCCGCTCGACAAAACGCTACATGAGTTCAATCGGGGGTTGCTCGAGCCCTACTGGCATCCCGAGCGAAAGATGCTGCTGGACGGCTACAGGACGATTCTCTTCCCCTTCGATGAAGTGGCGGTGCCGCGGCTCGATATCGAGATGCGATGGAGCCTCGCCCAGCTCGGGGGCTATCTGCGCACCTGGTCATCGGTGGCGCGTTACACGGCTGAGCACGGAGTGGATCCCGTTTCAAGCGTGGAGCGAGCGCTGGCGGCCAGCTGGGGCGATACTGGCGCCCGCCGACTTATACGCTGGCCGCTCTACATTCGCGCGGGAACTGTTCCGCGCGCCCACGCCGGCGGCCATCGAGGCAGTTGAATCGCGTCCACCACGCGGTGATACTCCGGTGGTGATCGATCCTTCCTTCTTGCGCAGATCTCCGTGGGTCGCGCTGCCACTGGCCCTCGCGGCCTTCCTTGCCGTCGCGCCTCGTAGCGAGGCGCAGCACGAAGGCCACGCAGCGGTGATGGAGATGCCGGTCGATACGCTCGCCACCGCCCCGACGACGCCCAGCCGTCCGCGCTCCGACTCGGGCGCGATCGCCGATTCGCTGCTCGAGATCTGCAAGCCACACGTCGGCCACTCGATCGACGCATACTCCACCTGCCTCGGCGATGGAATCGCGTCGCTCTCGTCGGCGGGCAACATCGCCCTCGCGATGGGAACGCTCGACCGCATCATCCACAGCGATCGGTCGCTCGTGCTGTTGGCGCATCCTCTCGCGCACGCGCTCGGATACGCCGTTCGATCCACGCCCGCTTCCGCAACGCGACTGCTGTCGCAATGCGATGATCGCTATCAGTCGGGATGCTATCACGGAATTCTGCAGCGATACTTCGACGCACGAATGGGAATGCCGATAGCGCAGAGCGTGCTGCTGGCGCCGTGCGATGGCCTGCGCGGCACCCGCGAGCAATTCCGGCTGTTCGATTGCCTTCACGGGACGGGGCACGGCCTGATGATGTACCACCGCTATGATGTCAACGCGTCGCTCAAGGATTGCGATCGGCTCGCCGGCGACTGGGACGAGCGGAGTTGTTACGGCGGCGTCTTCATGGAGCACAACATGGGCGCCAGCATGCAGGCGTTCGGCGCAGGCATGTTCGGAATGCACCGGCATTCGATGCCCGGGGCGAACGTCGTTCTGTTCAAGCCCGACGATCTCCACTACCCCTGCGATGCGACCCCTGCTCGCTACCGACGCGAGTGCTACGAGCTCCAGGCGGATCTGATTCTTCCTGCCGTGAAGCAGGACTACAGGAAGGCGAGCGCGGTCTGCGACGCCGCGGGAACTCCCGATCTCGTGCGCGCCTGCTACGTCGGGCTCGGAAGAAATGCGTCCGGGGCGTCGGCGTTTCAATACGACGGTATCAGAAAGAGATGCGATCAGGCTAGTCCCGCGGGGGTGCCATTCTGCTACCAGGGCGCGGTGCGGCATCTCGCGTATGCGCCGAGCGAGCTTCCTCGTGGCGTAGCGTTCTGCAAATCGCTACCGGAAGGAGAGAGCCGGTTGCGCTGTTGGGACGGCGTGGGCCTCCAGGTCGGAGGATTCTTTTCGGATTCGGCGTCGCGGCAGCGCGCGTGCCGGTCGGAGGAGCCGCGCGATGTTGCGGCTTGTGTGCTGGGAGCCGGAGTTACCCCAAGCCCGCCGGCGAGGAATGGGCCCTAGCGCGCAAGCGGCGATGTCATGACGAGACTCCTAAGCGTTCTCGACCAGTCGCCGATCTCCGAAGGGTCGACTGGCGGCGACGCCCTCCGAAACAGCATTGATCTGGCGCAGCTGGCCGAGTTGGTCGGATATCGCCGATACTGGGTGGCGGAGCATCACGCGACGCCGATGCTGGCGAGTCCGAGCCCCGAGGCGTTGATCGGTCCGATCGCCGCTCTCACGAAGCGCATTCGCGTCGGCTCGGGCGGAGTAATGCTTCCACACTACAGTCCGCTCAAGGTGGCCGAGACGTTCAGCATGCTCGCTGGACTCTTTCCCGGCAGAATCGATCTCGGCATTGGCCGGGCCGCGGGAACTGATCCTCTGGCGACGTTTGCGCTCCAGCGAGATCGAAGACAGGCGGCGCCCGATGATTTTCCCCAGCAGCTGGCGGAGTTGCGCGGATATCTCGAGGGCAGCCTTCCGGATCAACATCCGTTCGCGCGCGTGGCGAAGCTTCCAGGCGAACCGGAAACTCCCGAGATCTGGCTGCTCGGATCATCCCCTCAGAGCGCGATCTGGGCCGGAGAGCTGGGGCTGCCATACGTGTTTGCCGACTTCATCAACTCCGAGGGCGCGCACATCGCGGCGCTGTACCGGGAGCGATTTACGCCATCTGCGCGATTGCCGGAGCCCAAGGTGATTGTTGCGACCTGGGCGCTCTGCGCCGAAACACTGGAAGAGGCGGAGCGGCTCGCCACGAGCAGCCGGATGGCACTGTCGCTACTGCGCACGACGGGAAGGATGATACCGGTACCAACGGTGGAGACGGCGACGCGATTTCTACAGGAGCCCGCCGGAGCGCTTCCGATCGCGCGACGGCGGCGCATGACGCTCGGCACCAAGCCAATGGTGCGCGACGGACTCGAAGCGATCGCGCGCGAATACGACGCCGAGGAGATCATGATCGTGACGATCACGCACAGCCACGAAGCGCGGAAACAGTCGTACCGGCTAGTTGCCGACGCATTCGATCTCGGGGCAGCAAGTTGAGACTCAAGTGGAGGGTGCGCGAATTGCTTGATCCCTGATTCCGAACGCAGCGTCCCGCTCGCGGCCGGATCGCGCACAACCTGAAGAGGCTCGCCATGGCTACTAAAAAACGGTGCTCAGTGCGGTTGCTGGTGTTCGGCGCATCTTTGCGCGACGGATCGATGAACGACAGGCTTGCGTCACTCGCGGCCGCAGTCGTCGAGGAGAAAGGCGGATCGGTCGAGAGGGCGTCAATGAAGGACTTCGAGTGTCCGCCCTACGATCTGGATGTGGAGGTGTCGAAGGGACTTCCCGCTGGAGCGCAGGCACTGCACGACAAGCTGGTCGCCACAGATGGGTTCATGATCGCGTCCCCCGAATACAACGCGTCGATGCCCGGCATCCTCAAGAACACCATCGACTGGGTCTCGCGATTCAGGCCGCAGCCGTTCAATGGCAAGCAGGCATTCCTTATGGCCGCGTCCCCGTCGATGACGGGCGGCAAAATCGGGTTGTGGTCGCTACGACAGCCGCTCGAGCACCTCGGCGCACGAGTCTATCCCGACATGTTCGCGCTCGCGCAGGCGCATCATGCGTTCGACGCATCCGGCCGCATAGCGGACAGCAAGTTACAGAATTGGTTCGAGACGACGATCGAGTGCTTCATCGATCTGGTTGAGGCCTCGAAGCATTACCCGCACCTGAAGAAGCAGTGGGTCGAGTTCCTCGGCGAACGGCCGGACGAGGAGACGACGCGCGTCGAGATGGGAGAGACTGCCGCCGCGGTGTAAAGGAGCGCGAGTGGAAAAGCGAAAGATCGGCTCTCTCGAAGTTTCGGTCGTCGGTGTAGGCTGCAACAACTTCGGAATGCGCAGCGACGAGGCGCACTCCGAGGAAGTCATGAAAGCCGCACTCGACCTAGGCATCAACTTCTTCGATACCGCCGATATGTACGCGAACGGCAGGAGCGAGGAGCTGCTTGGCCGCTTTCTCGTCGGTGGAGGGCATCGCTCGGAGTTGATCATTGCCACAAAGTTCGGCAATGACATGCCCGGACAGGGTCGAGGCGCGCGGCCACAATACGTGAATCAGGCTTTCGACGCGAGTCTCAAGCGGCTGCGCACGGATTACATCGATCTGTATCAGCTACATCTGCCCGACCCTGATGTACCAATCGAGGAGACACTGGGCGCGCTCGATGCGCTCGTAAAAGCCGGCAAGGTGCGTGAGATCGGCTGCTCGAACTTTTCTGCAGAGCAGATACGTGAGTCGCAGGTCGCGGCCGGCCGTCGTTCGGGTTCAGCGAGGTTCGTGAGCGTTCAGAACGAGTACAGCCTTCTTCATCGGGAGCCAGAAGAGGGCGTGCTCGACGAATGCGAGCGACAGGGCATGGCATTCCTTCCTTTTTTTCCGCTCACGAGCGGATTGCTCACTGGGAAGTATAGAAAGGGCCAGCCGATTCCCGAGGACACGCGGGTCGCGAAGTACGAACGCTACCGGAAGCTTCTGACCGACGAGAATCTCGACAAGGTGGAGGTGCTCATCGAGTACGCCGAGTCGCGCGGCCACACGATTCTGGAGCTCGCATTCTCCTGGCTGCTGGCGCATCGCGTAGTCGCGTCAGTGATCGCGGGCGCTTCTTCGGGGCAACAGGTACGTGCCAACGCGGCGGCCGCGGGGTGGAAATTGACGCCAGCTGATCTCCAGGAGATCGAAGCGCTGCTGCGCGCCGACGCGGGAAAGGCTGCGAAGACCTGAGGCGATCTTCCTCGTGGCCCTGCTGATGGGCTTCCCAGCTCATCGCGGACCTTGAAACGCCGAAAAGGGTATGCGCCAGAGTAG